>JANPOH010000584.1:0-13574 GCA_031427895.1 Betaproteobacteria bacterium | reverse complement strand
CAGGTTCGTTTCAAGGCTTCGATACCGGCTTCATGCACGAGGCGCTGCGCGTGCTGGGGCCTACGTTCACCGGCGTGATCCAGATTCCGCCCACCGCGACCGATGAAGAGATCATGAAGCTCGACGCCATCGGCGTGCGCGGCGTGCGTTTCAACATGGCGCGCGGCGGCTCGGCGGACATCGCTGACCTTGCAAACATGGCTCACCGCGTGTGGACACTCGCGCGCTGGCACGTGGAGCTTTACGCCGATGCGCGTGATCTTGCGACCATGGTCGATACGTTGTCGGCGCTGCCGGCAGTGAGCATCGCGCATCTGGGCATGTCCGACGAAGGTTTGCCCACGCTGGTGAAGCTCGCGGAAAAAGGCATGATGGTGAAGGCTACCGGTTTTGGCCGCATGACGCTGGATCCGGCGAAGGGCATACGCGCGTTGGTCAAGGCGAATCCCGAGTGCCTGATGTTCGGCACCGACCTGCCCTCACAGCGCGCGCGGCGACCTTTTTTGCCGTCGGACATTGATCTATTGCGTGACAACATCGATGCGGCGCTGGTGCGTAAAGTGTTCTTCGATAACGCGGTAAAGTTTTATCGACCGCGGCAAATGCCGGTTTATGGTGGGGAATAAAATGTTGTTTAAAAACAAATACTTACAAAATATCGGCATTGGTAGGGTGCGCACCGCGCACACCGTTACGATGGTGAACGGTGCGCGGTGCGCACCCTACGTGATGAGCAGCGCGGCGCTGATATTGATGGCGTGCGCCTCAGCACAACATTACCCCACCCGCCCCATCCGCCTCGTCGTCCCGCAAAGCGGGGGCGGCTCCACCGATCGCGTCGCGCGCCCACTCGCACAACGCGTGGCCGAGGCGAGGAACGGCTCCGGCGTCGGCGGGAACCGCCCCGGCGCGGGCAGCACCATCGGCACCGACATCGTGGCGAAAGCGCCGCCCGACGGCCACACGCTGCTGGCGGTGGCGGCGTCGTTCACCATGAGTCCCAGCCTCTACAAAAAATTGCCCTTCGATCCGGTGAACGACTTCGCGCCGATATCGCTGCTGTCGTCGCTGCCGAACATCCTGGTGGTGCACCCCGCGCTGCCGGTGAAATCGGTGAAGGATTTAATCGCCCACGCCAAAGCGCAGCCCGGCAAATTGAACTACAGCTCCAGCGGCATGGCCACCGGCACGCATATGTCGATGGAACTGCTGAAACACATGACCGGCGTCAGCCTCGCGCACATTCCGTACAAAGGCGGCGCGCCGAGTGTGACCGCGTTAATCAGCGGCGAAGTGCAACTGTGCTTCGCCACCATCTCCACCGCGCTGCCGCAGGTAAAAACCGGCAGACTGCGCGCGCTGGCGGTATCCAGCGCACGCCGCGCAGCAGCCGTACCCGACGTGCCCACCATCGCCGAAGCCGGCGTGCCGGGCTACGACTACGCGTCGTGGATAGGCCTGCTCGCCCCGGCAAAAACGCCAGCGGCCATTGTCACAAGATGGCACACCGAAGTCGCGCGCGTGATGCAAACGCCGGAAATGAAAACGCTGTTGCAACACGAAGGCTCCGAAGCTGTCGGTAATTCGCCAGTGGAATTCGGCAATATCATCAAGAGCGAAGTGGAGCGGTGGAAAACCGTGAGCAAGGCGGCGGGGATCAAGGCGGAGTGATCCTGCCGCCTCGTCACTCTTTCAACAGCTTGATGTAAACGTCTCTCAGCCAGACATTGCCCGGCTCGCGGTGGAGCCTGACGCGATCACCAAGACTTGGTGTATGATTCCGCAGGCTAGTCACGCTATCGCCATACAATTAAAACCCTTTTAAAACAAATACTTATACAATATGGATACCGCCACCCCCACCCGAATCACCGTTGCCCCCTCCGGCGCGGCGCTTGCCGCCGATATCGTCGGGGTGGATTTGTCGCAACCCATCGGCACGGATGTCTACACGAAAATCCGCCGCGCCTGGAACGAACACCTGGTGCTGCGCTTTCGCGGCCAGAAACTCGACGGTCCGGCGTTGCTGGCTTTCTCGCGTTTGTTTGGCGATCTCGACAAAGCGCCTATCCATGCAGACCGGGATTTGAAGGATCATCATCCCGAAATCAACGTGATGTCGAACATCAAAGTCGACGGCAAAGCCATCGGCAGCCTCGGCAACTACGAGGCGGTATGGCACACCGATATGTCGTACAACGATTTATGCCCGATGGGCAGCATGCTCTATGCGCTTGAAATCCCGCCCACCGGCGGCAACACCGGCTTTGCCAATATGTACCGTGCGTTCGACACCCTCCCGGCGGAATTAAGACGCGAGATCATCGGCAAAAGCTGCCGCCACGACTCCAGCCGCAACAGCGCGGGCGAATTACGCAAGGGCTACAAAGAGGCCTCCGATCCGCGCGAAGCCCCCGGCGCGATCCATCCGATCATCCGCACCCACCCCGAGACGCGCAAGAACGCATTGTTTCTCGGCCGCCGCCAATCCGCCTACATCATCGGCATGCCGCTCGACGAAAGCGAGGATTTATTAAACCGCTTGTGGGCCCACGCCACGCAAAAAGAATTCGAGTGGTATCAGGTGTGGCAAGTCGGCGACCTGGTAATCTGGGACAACCGCTCGGCCATGCACCGGCGCGATTCCTTCGACCCCGAATCGCGGCGGTTGATGCAACGGACGCAGATCAAGGGCGACAAGCCGTTTTTTGATGCAGCGACTTTGGCGGGCGCTATTCGTTAAACAAATCCGCATGCGTGCCCGCGCGCACAAATACGATCAATCCGGTTTTCCCGGTATCGTCGATTTTGTATGCCAGCAGGAAATCACCGCCGATGTGGCATTCGCGGTGTCCTTGCCACTCCCCTTTGAGCGGATGATCCATCCACTCCGGCCCCAGCGGGCCGTCGTTGGCGATCAGCAATAACATCGCGGCTTTCAGCCGGCTCATGTCGTAACGACCGGCGTGCGTAAGCCGCTCCCAATCTTTCAGAAACGACTTGGCGTAGTCCGCCGCGCGTGGCAGCGCTGACCGCTTACTTGCGGCGGCTCTTTTCAAGATCGGCAAACAGTTCGTCCGCTGTTGCAAAGCGCGCGCGGCGCGCACGCGCTATTTTGTCGGCTTCGGCCATTGCCGCACGTGTTTTCGTGTTAGGCACTTTAAGCTCGATCGGAAACGCCTGGTCGGTGACCACGCGGCGTAAAAACAGTCGCACCGCATCGGATACCGACAACCCCATTTCGGCCAACGCCTGCGTAGCCTGCGCCTTGGTTTCGTCGTCCACGCGCACGTGAAGCATTGAAGATTGTGTCGCCATGATTTCACCTCCTGATCGTGAAACGCATTATGTATCTCATATGAGATACAGTCAAGACTACAGACGGCCGCACGCAGAAACACCGCTTTGACCACTGCCGATTTCAGGTGACGCGCACCTGCTGATGCAGCACGTAGGGCGCAATGCGCTGTGCTTATTGACGCCCTACGGAATCGCAGAATCGCGGCCATGGCCCGCCAATTGTAATAACCCGTAACCCGCCGCCCTCCTGTAACACGCGGTTACACCCCCCGTACAACCGCTTACAACCTCGCCCCGCCAGCCGTAGTCAACCGCCCGACCCCCACGTTATTGTTTTCACGGGCGCGCGGCTTGCGCCCCGGTCAACTGAACGGAACGGAGGTGCATGATGAAAACGACTCTGAAAACGCTGGCGGCGGCATCGCTTCTGGCAGTGGCGACGCTGGGCACGGCGCAGGCTGACGGTTCGCGCGGCCACGGCTACGGCCATGTCACAGGGCATCCGGGCAACGGCTGGGCCTATGGCCACAACCGGCATCCGCTGGAAGGTCTGCGCGAAATCAATGCGCGCCAGGAAGAGCAGCGTGCGCGCATCGAGCATGGTTTTCATCGCGGTGCGATCACGCGCCGGGAATTCCGCCGCCTGATGGCCGAGCAGCACGAAATACAGGCGATGGAGCGCGCGTTTGTGGTGGATGGTTTCTTAAGCCCGCGCGAGCGTATGGAACTGCATCGTCGGCTGGACATCGCGGGCAGTCATATCTGGCATGAGTCGCGCAATAACGAGCGGCGCTATCGGTAACCGGATATGTGTTCCGCGAGGGGGACTACCGAACCTTTCTGCCGCTGGTTACTGCGGCTTGAACCCGATGTCGCGCGCGACTTTACCCCACAACTCAAAATCGCGGCGGATGGTTTCGGTGAAATACTCCGGCGTCTCGGTGTGGATTTCAAGCCCGTAGGCCGTCATTTTTTCGCGCACGTCGGGCAGCTTCATCGCGGCATTGAATTCACGATTGAGCTGCGTAACGATATCCTTGGGCGTGCCCGCCGGCGCGATGAGTCCGAACCAGCCGCCGGAAGCGTAGCCGGGCACGCTCTCGGCGATGGTCGGAAAATCCGGGTAGTTCGGCGCGCGTGTGGCGCGCGCAATGCCCAGCAGGCGCAAGCGGCGCGACACCACGTGCGGCTGAATGCCGATGAACGAGCCGAGTGACGCATCCAGTCTGCCGCCCATCAGATCTGTCACCACGTTCGGGTAGGTTTTGTACGGCACATGCAGATAGGTAAAGCCCGCCCTGGTACGCAGCAACTCGGTCGCAAAGTGCAGAAACGCGCCTTCGCCGGTGGTGCCGAACGATAGCTTTGCCGGATTGGCCCTGGCGTAAACAATCAGCTCCCCGGTGTTTTTGAACGGCACGGTCGGATGCACCACCAGCGCCAGAAAGTTCGACGCCATCAACGCAATCGGGATGAAATCCTTGTGCGTGTCGTATTCCACTTTCTTGTAGGCGATGGGTACGATCACCATATTGCCGCCCTGACCGCAACCGAGGGTGTAGCCATCGGGCGGCGCTTTCGCGATCATCTGCAGGCCAAGCTGCCCGCCCGCGCCGGGGCGGTTATCGATGGCGAATTGCTGGCCGAGTTTTTCGCCCGCTTTGTAACCGACCAGCCGCGACAGCACATCACACGAATCGCCCGCACCGGCGGGAATAATGACGCGGATCGCCCGGACGGGATAGGCCTGTCCCGAGCCTGTCGAAGGTATCTGCGCCGCCGCCCCCGCGGCAAATGCGGCAACGATACACAACAGCGATTTCGCAATACACTTCATGCAGCTCCTCCTGACAATATTCTATTTTGACTCCGGCTTGTCTTTTGGCGCGCCGGCGGCATGCGCCGCAAAGGTGGCCAGCGCCGCCTTCTGCATTTCCAGCGTTTTCACGGTCATCTGAATAAAGCCGATGTTCATGGTCAGCCAGGTTTCCACGCCTTTGAGCTCGGCGATTTTCTTTTCGATGTCTTCGACGTTGGCGGTGGGCATGAACATGCCGGGCACCGGGAACGACATCGGGTTCCACATTTTTTGCATGAACTCCATGAAGTCTTTGGGCAATTCGGGTGTGGACATGGCAGGCTCCCGCGCCGCGCGGGGACAACGAAACGAAGTCGCGCATAGGCGGCGCAAGGCCATACTATATAGCGAAAACGCAGTGGCGCAGCGCAACGTGCGGGTAACAGGCCGGGAGGAGCGGCGCAACCAAACGACTGCGCCGGGGAAAATTACTCCGCGTTACTCCGCGCGGCGGTTGGCGGCGATCAAGACCGGCGAGGGCAGCGTCGCCAAGGGTTCAGCAGGCCTGACCACCGCATCCGGCGGCGGGGCTACCGCAGGCTGGGGAGCGCCGCCAGCACCTGCGCCAGCGGCATTGCCACTGGTGGGTATCATCATCTGCACCCGCCCACCCGGCGCGGGCTGCACGGCGAGCGCTGATGCGGCTGGCGCAGCTTGTGCAATTCGCCCGCCACGATCGGTCTTGGGCAACCCCATGAGGGTGTCGAGACGGTCTTTTTCGTTCAACACCTTGTGGGTGTAGGCCGTATCGCGGTCGGGCAGCGCGCCCGCGTAGGTTTGCAGCGCGGTAAACAGGTCGCCGGACGAGGATTGCAGGTACTCGCGGATAATTTTTGCGCCGACCGTGATATTGATACGCGGATCAAAGATGGTCTGCTCGCCGCCGAATTCAGCGAATTTTTCAAGGTGGTAATGCGGGATGATCTGCATCAGGCCCCTGGCGCCGGCAACGCTCTCGGCGATCGGATTGAAGCTGGACTCCACCGCCATCACCGCCACCAGCAGCATGGGATCCAGATTGTATTTCCGGCCCACCACATGTGCGGTTTTCACCAGATCAAGCATCGCCAGCCGGGATACAAAAAACCGGCGCGCCATGTAGTCCGCCACCACCGCGTAACGGCGGTCATCGGGCAACAGCACGGGCGGGGCCACCGTGGTTTTGAGAAACCCGTCATCAAGCGCCCCGGACACTTGCGTGTCGCTGGCCGTAGTGCTGGGCGTGGCAAGGCTGCCGGATGACTCAACGCCCAATGTCAGCGTAAACGGCAACGCGGCCACCGTAAGCGCCATTGCGACCGGGATGAAACGTAATTGCTGCGTCCACGCGCCGGATATCAAACGTGCGCGCGTGAATTTAATGATCGATTTTGCGGACATGCAAAACCTCCATGTTCAGCCGGCCTGAATTAGCCGGTTAAGCCGCCTTTTTTGCCAAGGGCAGCGGGGGAGCGTTGCTCCCTTGTATTACTGAAACCCAAAACCACAATTACTGGTAGTGATCGTAGGGGCGGGAAAAAGTGGGGCAATTCTATTGACGCTCAGGCGAGCGCGCAACCCCAAGGCGCTGCCTATTTAACAAGCGGCGGCATTCTGCCATGAAATATATTGCAACGCAACAAATTATAACTATTTGTTTTTATTAATTTAATTTAAAATTTTTACCTATTATTCGAGGAAATAGCCACTCGCAGTAGCGCCAAAAATATTTGGCCGACCGTGACATTCTTACTGCTCGACAAGAAAATAATTGTTTAAAAACAAATACTTATAAATTATTCCCATATATAACAACGACTTAGCTTCCCTCCGTGGGCTGGCGCGACCGCCATTCCGCCAGCGCTTGTTCGTAACGTGCGAGCGCCTCCCAGTAAAGATCATATATGCAAGGCGTGCAGCCGCTGTCGCAGCCGCCGCTGTAGTCGTCTGCATCCGGCGGCAGCGGTTTCTGGCCCAGCGATGCGCCGGTGGCGGCGTCAGCGCCCACTTCAGCGCCCGCTGGCCGGATGATCCGGGAAGCGCCGGCGGAATTCCGCCAGCAGTTCGTCGGTGTCGGCCTGACGGTTGTCACGCCTTAAGTCCGCCAGCCGCTCCAGCCATTTTTCGGGCGGCTGATCTTCCAGACCGCGCCACGGCGGCACGGGCTTTAGCGCGGGCTTTAGGGCCGGCTTGGGCGCGGGTGGCGGGGCCATTTTGGCGGGCGGCGGCACGGCCATCGCCCGGCTTTCCACTGCGGCGGGCGCGGAAGACGCCGCTTCGTCAAATGGGGCGGCGCGGCGCGGCGCGGCCTGAACTTTTGCCTGCGGTGCAACCGGCGCCGCAGCTATCGCCGGCGTTTCCTGCGCCGCGCCGCGCGCGGCGATGAGATCTGCTTCGCCGCGGGCAAGCGCATCGTCACGGCGAATAACCCCGGCTGCGGGGAACGGCTCCGGCGCTGGTTTCGCATCACGCATTAGCGGCGGGGGCGCACCAGCCGCCACGCTGCCGGAGACGCCACCAGTTGCGGGCTTTGCCGCCGCTGCACTTTCGCTCACCGACGCCCGCTCGCGCGCGGCACCGGCGGCCTGATCCTGACGCGAGTCGCCGAGCACGGGCGCGCCGTCCGCAGCGGATGGCGCTTGTCGCGCAAGCTGTTTTTTGGCGAGGCCGGCATAGGCCTCTGGTGCGGCCGGTGCGGCTGGTGCGACTGGCCCGGCGGGCACAGCCGTTGTTTTCGCCGCATCGACACGCTTTGCTTCGGCAATCCGGGGTTGCGCGGGCGCCGCATCGCGCAGTGCCGTGTCCGGCTTGTCGGCGACCGCTTCGGGCGCGACCCCCGGCGCCGGCGCCCGCGTTTTAGGCAACGGCGCTGTCGCCGCCGGCGGCTGCGCCAGTTCGTCGCCTTTCTCCTGATGTACCAGCGTCACCAGGCTCACGCTCAACACCAGCACCGCCGCGATCGACACCGGCACGTACCAGTTGCGCTTGACGTGCGCCGCGCGTGGCGGCGGCGCGGCGGCTTCTCCGCCGCCGGCTGCCTGCGGGCGAGCGCCGACCTCGCGCCGTGCCGCCGCCAGTATCGCCGCATCAAGCGCCGCCGGCGGCTCCGCGCCGCCCGCTGCGTCAAGCAATCGCGCGAGGCGCGGATCGCGCGCCAGGCCGTCGTCTTGAGGGATGTTGTTTACCGCCACGATGCCAGTCCTTGTCTGATCTTGCTCAACGCATAGCGCAAGCGGCTCTTGGCCGTCTCGCGCGTCACACCCGTGGCGTCAGCGATTTCTTCCACGCTCAGGCCGCCTTCGTATTGCATCACAAACGCCTCGCGCTGCGATTCGGGCAGCGCGCCCAGCACTTCGAGCAAGCGCGCCGCCTGCTGCTTGATATCCAGATGGCGCTCCGGCTCGTCGCGATGCGCGGCCAGCGGCTCGGTGATCACGGGCGCATCGTCGCCATCATCATCAAAAGATACCATCGCCGCCTGCCCCTGCTTGCGGTAATGATCGATCAGCCGGTTGTGCGCGAGCTTGTAGATATAGGTGGTGAATTTCGCCTGCACGGTGTAGCTCGCGCGCGCACGGATCAGGTTCATCCACACATCCTGAAACAACTCGTCGGCCACGCCCGCGTTGCGGCACTGGCGCAGCATATAGCGATAGACCGGCCCCTTGTGGCGCCGATACAGCGCATCAAACGCGCCTGCGTCACCGTCGCGGTAGGCAAGCATGAGTTGTTCGTCGCTGACGGCGGTGGCGGCATCCATAACGGATGCCAGTATGCAGAACCTCGCACATACCGGCAACCAAAACGCACGCCCTACACCTCGCGCCTCACACCTCGCGCCTCACGCATTAACGCGGATCCGGCACGAACTGCCCCGGAAACGGTGTGGGCGTGGGCCGCGCAACCACCGGCGGCTGATGGATCACGCCTTGCGCCAGCAGGTTTTCGTAGGTGTCGTAGTGGATGGTGATGATTTCCGCCGGCGTTGCGCTGGCGCGCTCGAAGTTCGTGTAAGTGATATGTGATTCTTCGATGCGGCCGTGGCCGGTGCCGAGCCTGGCGGCTGGCCGGGGCGCGCGCGCGCCTTCACTGTAACCGGCGGCACGATCTTCCATCATGCCCGACGACGCACCGGCCTGGGCGGGCGCGGAACGCGAGGGTGATGTCGCGGGCGTTTCTTCCGCGCGCGCGCTGTCCCGCGCCGAGCTGCCGGCCGCGCCATCACTCGACGACGGCCACGGCGATTCCGAACGCGAAGAAGGATGGGGCCACGGACGCACCGGCGGATCGATGCGCACCGGCGGCTCATATTTTTTGCGAAACACCGCGACACCGATCACGCCCACGTTTTGCGCACGGCCAGTGCGCGCGGCGTACGAATTCTGGTGCTCGGTAAAATAAAACGCCGCGATGCGATCCATGCTTTTGCGCCAGCCGCGAATATCGAACGCCTGATGCCCGCCCAGCACATAGCCGGTTTGACTCCAGTTGGCGGTTTCGCCCGACACCGTGTTCACGCCATCGACCGACACCACCGACAGAATTTCCTGCCGCCCGCGATTGGCGACGCGCACCTGGTATTCGTTACCCGGTTTGCCCACCACGTAATAGCGGCCGTTATGGTGGTGTATCGGCAGTGTGCGGTTTTCCACGCGGTCATAGACCGTGACATCGGCGCTGCCGCCCACTGCACCTGCCGCGCCGGAAAAACCGGACAGAATTGATAAATATATGATTTTATTGCGTAATTTCATGGCTCGCTCCGTTTAGGTTTCGCATCACTGCGATGCTGGAGGTGTAAACGGAGGAGCGGCAGGAATGGGGTTAAGACTTGGCGGGAAACGCAGGACGCCCACCCACGGCATGCGTTTCGCCGCCGTGGCGGATGTCGATGGGCGCGATCTGACACGCTTCGCGCAATTGGTCAGCGCGCCGTAGTGCTGCGGTACCACGGCGCACGGAAAACCACGGAACTACTTATCCGCTTTCGCCTGTTCCTCGGCGCGTTTTTGCATGGCCTGCGCCGCCGCGTCGATTTTCTTGTCTGCCATTTCTTTCATCTGCTTGCCGGCTTCGATTTCCTGTTTCTTGATCGCCGCACCGGTGGCCGCCGTGGTTGCCACTTCGGCGCCGCAGCCGGCGAGCGCCATGGCAAGAATGACACCCCAAAATATCTTCATAACACCTCCATGAATCATGCGGATAAACCATCGGTTACCCGTGCATTCCCGATGCGTCGTCGCCGTAGTGTAATAGTGATTCAGCCCGCGCATCACTCTACGTTAGAATCATAGGCCAAATACCGTAACGCCGCTTGTGCCGCACGCTACAGCGGCAGTGCGCCGTGCAATTGCCTCAAACTTACCCAAGGAGCAACACCATGACCGCACCCGTCATCGCACAAAAAGCGTCGTATCCCGTCGAACTCGCGCCCGGCGATTACTGGTGGTGCGCCTGCGGCCAGTCGAAGAAGCAGCCGTTCTGCGACGGCTCGCATAAACACGCAGGAACGGGCGCCGAGTTCACGCCCAAAAAATTCACCATCACGCAAACCGAAACCAAGCGGCTGTGCGGCTGCAAACACAGCAAGAACGCGCCGTTCTGCGACGGTACGCATAAGTCGCTGTAACACAATAAGTATTTGTTTTTATTGACTTTTTAATCATGGAGAAATCATGTTAAGCCCCACCGAACAGCGTCAACGTATGCGCGCCATCCTGAACGGCACGCAATGTCTTTCACCCGCCAGCGTGTATGACGGCCTGTCGGCGCGCATCGCGCAGGACGTGGGCTACACGCTCGGCATCCTCGCCGGCTCGGTGTCATCGAACAGCACGCTGGCCGCGCCCGATTTGATTGTGCTGACGCTGACCGAATTCGCCGATCAAATCCGCCGCATTATGCGCGCCGCGGATATTTCGCTGCTGGTTGATGCCGATCACGGCTACGGCAACGCGCTGAACGTGATGCGCACCGTGATCGAGTGCGAACACGCCGGCGTGTCGGCGATGAGTATCGAAGACCCGGTGCTGCCGCTGCGTTTTGGGCAGACCAAGGATGAACTGATTTCCACCGAGGAAATGGTCGGCAAACTCAAGGCCGCCGTCGCCGCGCGCAAAGACCCAGCCACCGTGATCGCGGGCCGCACCGCCGCGCTGAAAGTCGAAGGCCTCGAAGGCGCCTGCGCGCGCGCCAAGGCGTACGCGGCCTGCGGCGTGGACTGCATTTTCGTGGTGGGCGTGGAGACCGTGGCCCAAGTGAAGGCCGTGCATGAGGCCTCGAAGCTGCCAATCATCATCGGCTCCGCGCCTGCATCGATCAAGCGCGAGGAATTCGCCGCCGTCGGCGGGCGTGTGATGCTGCAAGGGCACCAGCCGCTGGCGGCGGCGGTGAAAGTGCTGCGCGAGGTTTATTCGCACTTGTACAACGGCGGCGCGGCGGCAGACCTCAAATCAAAAATCGCGTCCAACGAAGAAATGGACAAGATGACGCACAACGCGCAATACAAGGATTGGATCAAGGCGTTCATGAAGTGAAGGGTTAAGATCAACAGTTGCCGCAAAGACGCAATCCATGGATGAAATCGTCCTGCGCGCCATGGCCAAGTGGCCCAACGTGCCCGCCGTCTACGGCTGGCTTGCGCTGGACCGTCGCGGCCACTGGCTCATCAAGCGCGAGACCATCGGCAACGACGCCCTGAACGCCTTCATCAGCCGCAATTACCTGCACGACGACGTGGGTTGCTGGTATTTCCAGAATGGCCCGCAGCGCGTGTTTGTTGATCTGGATTACACGCCGTTGGTCTACCGCGTCGCCAGCGAAGTGAAAGCGCCGCTCGCGCTGACCACGCACACCGGCGATACAGCCAACACCCTGCTCGGCGCGTGGATCGATGAGCTCGGCACGGTGCTGATACAAACCGATCGCGGCATCGGCATCGTTCACGATCAAGACCTTGATCCGCTGCTGGCGTCGATCATCGACATCAACGGCAATGTGATCGAAGAAGGCGCCTTCGATGAACTGCTGGACGTGATCGAACATCAGCGCCCGATACCTTTATGGCTCAAGTTTCGTGACAGTAACGTGCGACTGGAACCCCTGCGCAGCGCGGAAGCGCCTAGGCGATTCAGCTTTAATCCTCACCCGACAGCACCAACCACGTAAGGACAACCATGCCCTCCACCGAAGCCACCCTGATGGACAAATGCATGAAAGCGTGGCGCTTTCTGTATCGTCGCGGATTCATCGAAGGCTTCGGCCACATCAGCGTGCGCCTGCCAGGCACCGACACCTACATGCTCACGCGCCACTCGCTCGGACGCATCATCGTGCCCGACGACATGCTGGTCTACGACATGAGCGGCAAGCAGCTCGCCGGCAAGGGCGACCGCCCCGGTGAAGCGCCGATCCATCACGAGATTTACCGTGCGCGCCCCGACGTGAACAGCATCATGCATTATCACGGCATGCACGCCACGGCGTTTACCACCAGCGCGGAACACACGCTGCGGCCCATACACCTGATGGGCACGCTGTTCGCCGACGGCCTGCCGATTTACAAAGACCCGCGCCTCGTCAGCACCACCGAACGCGGCGTTGCGCTGGCGACAGCGCTCGGCTCGCATCGCGCGGCGCTGCTCTACGCGCACGGCGGCGTGGTCACCGGGGGCGACATCGAGGAATGCGTCACCGGCGCGTTTTTCCTCGAAGAAAATGCACACCGCGCGTACCTCTCCTGCACTTTGGGTAAGCCGCAGTGGATAGAGCCGCAAATGGCGAAAGACGCTGCCGAAGAATTGATCCGCACGCGCGGCCCGATGCGACGCGTGTGGGCGATGGTGGAAGTGGAAGGCGCGGCGTAGTTTCGCGGCGCGAAATCACGCCAATGAAGCCGCTCAGCGAATTCCCGCACGCCGCGCGCGCCGCCGTGCGCGGCGTGCTGTGCGATATCGACGATACCTTAAGCACCGAAGGCCGCATCACCGCCGGGGCCTACAGCGCGATGGAACGCTTGCAGCGCGCCGGGCTGCGGGTGATACCGGTAACGGGCCGGCCCGCGGGCTGGTGTGATCACATCGCACGCATGTGGCCGGTGGATGGCGTGGTGGGCGAAAACGGCGCGTTTTATTTTCGCCACGACAAAGCGGCGCGCCGGATGCGGCGGCATTTTGTCGCTGACGCCGCAACCCGCGCCCAACATCGCTCGCGCCTCGCGCAGATCGGCACTGAAATCATCAAGGCCGTGCCCGGCGCAGCCATCGCCGCCGATCAACAGTACCGCGAAACCGATCTGGCGATTGATTTTTGCGAGGACGTCCCCCCGTTGCCGCAAGCCGCCATCGCCGAAATCGTGCTGCGTATGGAAAAACACGGCCTCACCGCCAAGGTCAGCTCGATCCACGTCAACGGCTGGTTCGGTCGCTACGACAAACTC
>JANPOH010000583.1:0-3432 GCA_031427895.1 Betaproteobacteria bacterium | reverse complement strand
CCAGCACAAACTGGCAAGTAGTAGTTGGTGGAAGTCCAATACGAGGAAGAAATGGCGAATCACCTTGGCCCCGAGTCATGCGCATTTCATCGTGAGGTGAGAGGCGAAGCGTTGACAGGGGAAACCGGCAGGCCAGCCATTGAACCGCGAAATCATAATTCTGGGACGCTGACGCTGTTCAAACAAGCGGAAAGCGAAACGAGACATGACGACAATCGCAAGCCATGAATCAGTCCTACGCCGCCTCCGACCCTGAGCATGCCGGGAAGCTACTTGAGCAGGAGCTGGGATGTCTCATCGGCGCCCGACGGTACATTGTCGGGCGGGGCGGAGAAGGGAAACCGAAAATGTAAAATTTGGGTCAGACACGAAATAACGAATAATAATTCATAACCATTTGTTTTAAATCACATTTTCCTGATCCACGTAAGGCGCTGTCCCCGTTGCGCCGAAGGGTGTGGCGTACTGGTGTGCGTGCGAAGCGATCGATCGCGGACGCGTGCGACGCGTCACTCTCGAACGATGCGGTTGCGTCGTTACCGGCATCTACGCGGGTAATTTTGTTTTGTTTAGAAAGTTGTGCTGCTGACGTAAAGCGGTGGCCGCCGCAAATGCCGCACGCGCAGCGTAACTGCCGCACCCTGACTCGCGCGCTTGGTATTCTCAAGCTTCGCGGTTTCGCGCGAGGTAGCGAAGTCGATCCTGTTTTTTTGAGAAGCCCGCGCAGCACTTCGCTGCACATCGCGCAGCCACATCCGCGATTGATGCGCTTCGCTGCGCTCACCGGCATCCCACGACAGATCGCGAAGTTGATGTTGTGCGGCAGATCGCCGGTGCGCTTCGCGATATCAAGCGCGTTGAGTTTGGAGACGACTATGCTGATTGGGGCTACGCTTTACCGCCCGCTCAATCGCTTTGCCGGTCGTTTGGCGTGCCCTCCTCTTGACGTCGTAGCTCGCCTGCAAGCTCATCCTTGAGAATCTCGCCGGTGCGGCTGCCGATTTTGAGTGCGTCGAATTTGCTCACTCGTCCGCATGTCGCGGCGTCTTACACTGGTAAGCAATTATGCTATGATAAAAATATCCCGAAAAAGGAGCACATCATGATCGTGACAGTGTCGGAAAAGGGTCAAGTCGTTATCCCGGTAAAGATTCGGCGTCTTCTTGGAATCACCGCGGGTACCCGGCTGGATGTTGTACCGGATGACGGCGGATTCAGGGTGTTGGTGGATAACGCCCGGAAGACCAAGCGTGCATCGGACTGCATCGGCATTGCCGGTTACGCCGGGCCAGCGTTGACTGATAAGCAGTTGGACGTGGCCAAATTTGCGAGTAGATCATGATTGCCCTGGACACCAACATCCTTGCCAGAATTGCCACCAACGATACCCCGCAACAGGCGAGCCGGGCGGCAAAGTTGATAGATTCAAGTGGCGCGCTTTTTGTGCCGGTCACGGTTTCGCTCGAGCTCGAATGGGCGTTGAGAGGGCCTTATAAAATGCCCAGAGCCGCGATAGTCAAATCGTTCGAGGGCTTTTTATCCGTGCGCAACCTGAATTTTGAGCGCAGCGGAGACCTCACCCTGGCGTTACAGCGCTACCAAGCGGGATTCGATTTTGCCGATGCCCTGCACCATGCCGGCGCGACGGGATGCGAAGCGCTGGCCACATTCGACAAGCTGTTTGAAAAGCTCGCCGGCAAGGCGAGACTGCAACCGCCTGTAATTGTCCCGGCATAAGCCTTTGCGCACAATGCGTCGGGGCGAAGGGTCAGTTCTTGACATTGCATCAAGCGATGCTTAAATTCATTCGCTAACCCGTCCGCTGTGGCTGGAATTTCCCCGGCGCCCTCATCATCTGACGCGCACGTGGCAACGCGCTATTGAGTCGGTGGCTCGGTAATAACCAGATCGTGATGTAAGCAAGCCGGCGCGGTTTTAACCTCAACACACCCGGCGCGAGCTTCGGCTTGCGCCGGGTTTTTTTCGCCCATCGCGTGCATCGGCGGGTATTGAAAGAATAGGGGGCGCTCCTGCTCCTATGCCGCCTGTGTAAATTATGCACTAAACTACCCGCGAAACGACGCTCAACAATAGTAGAGAACAGGCTTGAGCCTGACCGTTCATTAAACTGGAGCAGATATCATGCAAAAGCAACTTACAGCATTTATCGAGCGCGAAGGGAGCGGGTATGTGTCGCTCTGCCCGGAACTCGATATCGCCAGTCAGGGTAATTCCATCGAGAACGCCCGTGAAAATCTTCGGGAAGCGCTGGAATTATTTTTTGAAACGGCCTCGCCCGAGGAGATTCAAACGCGCTTGCACGGGGTTATACCGTGGTGATACCATAGTGCCATGAAAGTAGCCATATCCCTTCCCGACCCCGTGTTCCGCGCGGCCGAAATGCTGGCATCAAATCTGCGCAAGTCGCGCAGCCAGCTATACGCCGAGGCGCTGGCGAGCTATGTGGGCGCACATTTAGCGCATAACGTGACGCAGCGTCTCAACGAGGTGTATGCGAAAGAGCCTTCCAGTCTCGACCCTGCCTGGCTCAGGGCGCAAATGGTGCCCATGGTGCCCATGGTGCCCATGGTGAAAATGCGCGGCCTGAAACGTGAAGCGTGGTGAGGTCTGGTGGGCATCACTGCTGGAGCCGGTTGGCTCCGGTCCCGGGACGCGCCGTCCGGTGGTGATCGTGCAGTCGAATCCGTTCAATGACAGCCGCGTTGCCACGGTCATCGTCGCAGTCGTCACGTCGAATCTGAATCTTACCGATGCGCCCGGCAACGTGCGCATTTCAAAATCCGAATCCGGCCTCTCTAAACCGTCAGTCGTCAACGTCTCTCAGGTGCTGACCGTGGATCGTGAACTTTTGACACATCGCGTCAAGATGCTGCCGGGCCAAATCGTTTCCCGAATCAACGACGGATTGCGGTTGGTGCTGGCGCTTTGACGCAATAAGCGGGGGCGAAGGGTCAGTTCTTGACATTGCATCATGCGTGCTTAAATTCATTCATGACCCGTCCGCTGCGCGGCTGGATCTCTCTGGCGCCCTTTATCATCTGACCGCACGTGGCGACGCGCTATTGAGTCGGTGGCTCAGCAACAACCTGATCGTCGTGCAAGCAAGCCGGCGCGGTTTTAACCTCAACACCCGGCGCGGGTTTCGGCTTGCGCCGGGGTTTTTTCGGCCAGAGGTGAGGACGGCGTAAATCGCAAGCGCTGGCATTTCGCGATGGCTGGGCGAAACCGGTTTGAGAGTTGTCCAGCAGGAAAAATTGGGGTCAGAGAGCACCAGCACAAACTGGCAAGTAGTAGTTGGTGGAAGTCCAATACGAGGAAGAAATGGCGAATCACCTTGGCCCCGAGTCATGCGCATTTCATCGTGAGGTGAGAGGCGAAGCGTTGACAGGGGAAACCGGCAGGCCAGCCATT
>JANPOH010000582.1:0-2066 GCA_031427895.1 Betaproteobacteria bacterium | reverse complement strand
ACGCGGCAAAAGAATTACACCGTGCCGGGCGCGATCATCGCCGGCTCGCTCGCGGACGCCATCGCAAAGTGTTCGGCGGACGACGAGATATTCGTGGTAGGCGGCGGCGAGCTGTACCGCGAAGCGCTGCCCGGAGCGAATCGGCTTTACCTCACTGTGGTCGATGCCGAGCCCGCAGGCGACACTTACATGTCTGAGTTTAATATGGCCGAGTGGCGGGAGATGTCGTCGGAAAACCACGCGCCCGACGACAGGCACGCTTACGCTTACCGCTTCAACGTTTACGAACGCGCGCGCGCGCGCACGTAACGATCGCGCCCGACGCTTACTTGACGGCGATAGAACCGCTGACCGTGGCGTTGCTCAGTGTTTTCAGGTCGTAAGACGAAATCAGTCCGTTGCGCGCCGCGCCGCCGACAACGAATCCCGATGCGTACCCGACGCCGACACCGCAAGGAGTGCAGCTCACCACCAGATTCGGCGTATTCTTCGCCTTGGCAAAACTGACCAGCGTCTGCGTTCCCGGCATATTGGCAGCCCAACTGCGTCCGCTGCCGTCGAGCACGTTAAGGGTGTAAGCGGTAATTGTCGGAGTCGCGCCAAAATTCACGCTAACCGACAACGACGCAGTTCCACCGATCGCGCCGAGATTGTTGATCGGTTGGGTGAAGCCCACGGTGGTTGAAAACGACGCGGAGCCCGGAATCTGAAGATCCAATTTTGACGTCACGTCCGGCGTGCTTATGAAATGGAAACCCTGCACCGGAAACGCACCCTTATCCGGCTTGAATCCGGTGCCGCCGAGGTAGATGCCCCAGTTGATCGGCGTGGCGCCGATGTTCGCAGTACCGGAATCGATCAGCGGCGCATTCCCGCGTGCGTATTGAAAACCGCTGATGTCGGCGATGAACAGCGGACGATTCTGTCCACCCAGCAATATCAGCGAGTTCGAATCCGGCCCGACGACCGTTCCGCCGGTATTGGGCACGCCGAACGCATAGAGGCCGCCCACGGTGGCGTAGCCCGGCTGTGCGACGCTCAGACTGGATGCCGGATTATTCAAATCAAAGTTGCCGCCCGACACCAATACCGCGTAACGCAGCAGCATGTGCATCAGGCGCGCGCGCTGTTCGTCGCCGTCAACCCAGTCCGCGACCCGATCGACGAATAGCTCACGGCGCTGCGCGGTGCGCTCTTCGTCTCTCATGCCGAGAAAATCCGGCGGGCCTATCGGCGTCGGCGCATTGCGCATGAAGCCCGGCAGCGTGATCAGCCGCTGCGGCGCCCGGCCCGGCACGGCGGAAGCGAAACCGGCTTCCTTCGGCCCCAGTTCAATCGTGCCGGTGGCGTTGGTGATATAGACAGCACCGACATTCACCTTGTTGTATGCGCCCGGTTCGCCGATGGGCGTCTCGCCCGGCGCGGGCGGCGCGATGTAATGCGGCTCGTGGTCGGTGCCGCGTATGCCCATGGTCGCCGTCGGCGTGTGCACCAGATAATTTCCCTTGTTGCGCTTGCCGATGACGCCGGTAATGGCACGGAAACCGCCTCGCACCAGCGACATCACGCTACGCTCGGCCCCGTCTTCCTTGCCGTTCCAGTTGAAATTCTGCACGATCATGCGCGTGTCGGGCCGCATCGCGATGTATCCGTCGTCGGCCATGCGCAAATGCAACGCGCCCACCCTGCCGGTGACCAGCGTGTCGCCTTCGTTGACGGCATCACCTTTCGCCGCGTTGCGCGCCTTGCCATCGCCACCGATGATTTGCGCTTCACCACTGACGAAAATCACGCTGCCCGCCTGTGCGGCAACTGCCGCCGGCGCGGCGCACATGGCCAGCATCAGCAGAAAATACTGTAAGTATATGTTTTTAAACATAATTATTTGAAGTCCCGTCGTAATGTCACCGATGCTTCATAGCGCGTATACGCATTGATATCAATGTTCGACGCGTTGCGCGTCACCGTCAACTGCGGCTTGAGCAGCCACGCGCGGTCGATACGCCACACCAGACCGGCGGACGCATCGGCCTGCTTGTCGGTGCGCTGCTGGATAAAGATGAGAT
>JANPOH010000581.1:0-2032 GCA_031427895.1 Betaproteobacteria bacterium | reverse complement strand
ATTGATAAAGAATCCTCCCTTAGTTCCGCCGAAGGCCGCGATTACGCCGCCCGGGTCAATATTGTCCGGCGAGGCCGTGTCGTTCCTGCTGGTCCAGAAACTGATCGCATTCGGCGAGAAGAAGCCCGTGCGTGCGGGGTTAATGGCGGGCACTAATAATCCAGTCGCCGTATCCACCTGGGTATCGGCCATGTAAAGCCTCGGTGGCGAGACACTCTTGTCAACCCCGAACTGGTACTGCTTAAGGTTGCCTGGCCAACGTGGTCGCCCCGCGGCATCCGGCCGGAACATGCCGAAGTAAATCTGGTTTAGAAACGTGCCTTGCGCGTTGACGCTGATCGGCAAGCTGGCTGCGGCAAACACGCTGTTAACCGCCTGGATATCGTTAAAAATAGTCAATAGCGCCTGGACAAGAGCATTGACATCACCGTCTTCGACCACAAACGCCCTGCCGCCGCCTTGCTCGGCCATGTTTTGCATGTAACGGATGTAATCCGGATTGGGTGTGTTGCTTTTGAGTGTGATCGTGTAGGTAATAATGCCGTTGTTTTTATTATTGAAACGGGTCCATTCGTCGCCCCAGAATTGAGATCCCGAGGTTGATCCATACTGGGTGAGTCCGCCCGACCACGTCATGGGCGTCTTCAGGATTGTCTTCTGATTGCTGTCAAGCGTAGAGGCGTCTACGGCAGAAAACAGTTGGTCTCGAACATTATTAGCATTCGAGTCGGATGGCGCCGTGCCGGATTTTGCAATGCCGATATTAATCACGAAGTTTTTCCCGCATACGTCAGAGACTAGCGGGACATATTGCCTGCCGGACATTCCCAGGCCACCGGTGTAATAGGCCCGCGCCTCCTGCATCGATCCACCTACGTCACCGCTGGCAACGTTATCACCGGTTCGAGTTAAATTGCGCAGTATGCCTTTCAAGGTGTTGATTCCCGCAGCGTCCATGGTGGGCAGGGGATTTGTGGGTGGCGCCGGGAATTTGAAGGCGCCGCCAGCGCCCGCGCGGTACAACATCACGCCCATATTGAGTTTTCCGACCAGCGACGGGGTCGCGCCGATCGCGGTGACCGCTTTATAAAGACCGCAGATCTCAACGCCACCGACCCTTCCGTCAAACGAGCTGTTCATTTCCGTTCCCAGGACGCAACCCGCCGTGGAGGCAGTTGCCGACCAATTGGCTTCATTGCTGAGGACGAGCAATACATTCGATTTTGCGTTCGAGTTGTTGCCGGCATAAATGTCGATGTCCTCGGCGACAGCATGACCCGCGGCCATCACCAGCGCAGCCGTCAATGCCAGTTTTCCAACTAATGATGATTTCATTTTTCGACCTCTATAAACTTTTTTACTATTAGCAATGCGTGATTCACGTGGCGGATTGAAGATTCCGAGCCCGTTCAACGGGCGGTTCTTAACATGGCGTGCCTATTGCCACCCGCACCGCAACGCCCTGGTGTATGGAAACGTTTGCGCCCGAAATGGGGTCGGTTGCGCTCGCACCAAGATCCCACTGCGAATTCGAGCACAGCGAATTTCCTGTCGCAGCGCCGCCGCCAGCTTTGCCGGCGACAATAACGCCCGAAGCAGTGATCGCGCCGCTGCCAAAGCAGGCCGCGTCAGACGAGTTTGTGATGGTCAGTGCGCCAGTCGGGATGGGAAGGCTGCTGATACAAACTGGCGTGGTGACGAGCACGTTGTAATCCACAACGCCATCATTGTTGACATCAATCGGTTTATTACCTGCCACCAAGGCAGGGTTAACGGTGAAATCGATGCTCATGGCCTTGTTGAGTTCCTGCTGTACCGCGGCAATGGCTTCGGCGCGGGTTTGGGTGTTGCTGGCGATTTTCAGACCGGTATTGCTGGCATTCATCGCGCTGAGCGCAAACAGCGTAAGCAATACCAGCATGATCAGCGCCACCACCATGGTTGCGCCCCGCTGACGGCGCCGCACTTGTTTGGATATCATGGCACTTCCCTTCTTCCGCTAATGTTTTGTATGCGCACCCGCGCGCTGTAC
>JANPOH010000580.1:0-20584 GCA_031427895.1 Betaproteobacteria bacterium | reverse complement strand
TAGTCCAATGATTCAGCCCTCCCTCTTCCTGACCCCCTTCCCTCGGCGCGGTTTTGCTCTCCGCGCTTTACCATGGCCTTCTGGTTCGTAACTTAATCGGCTCTTTGACCACTTGCAGTACTATGGGGCCTCTGACTGCCGCCACCCTTTCTCACCTCGGTGACGGCTCTCTCCGCTTACTGCCCTTTGCCTTCCAGACATCCCGCCCCCAACCACGTCATGCCCCCGCACGTCGCTTTTGTAGTCACCTCAGCGCATGCGGCTTGTTCCGGGTTTCGCCTTGAACGAGCAGGCTCGCCAGCACACCTCCGCCGAATCGGGTTCGTTATCCTACGGGCTATCAGTTCGCTTCCGGTTGCTCTCCACCCCGCTTCGCGGCGACGCAGTTACCTTCGGCTACGGAGCTGTGGCACACTCCGACACGGACTTGCACCGTGCTGATTTGCACGCCATCACGGGCGCACGGTTCCCGCCTGCGCGGGAATGACAGTCTCTTTGTACGGGGCGTGTCTACTTCGTCAGCGCCAGTTCCTTCAAAAACGCGCGCAGTTGCACATCATCGCGCTCCATCTGCTTGCGCGCATCGGCGCCGGGCAGATACTCGCTGGTCCAGAAATTTTCTTCCAGCGTTTTTTTCCATTCCGCCGATTCGGTGAAGCGCTTGAACACGCGCTCCCAGTAGGCGAGTTGCGCGGGCGTCATGTTTTTCGCGCCGAGAAAGGTGCGCGAGTTCGATACCACCGCGTCGTAACCCTGCTCGCGCCAGGTCGGCACATTGGCGAGTACGCCGCCCAGCCGCTGCGGTGCCGCCACCACCACTACCCGCACCTGATTGTTGCGGGCAAGCGAGGCTGCCAGCGCCGCCGTCACCGGCGCCACATCGACGTGGCCGCCCATCACGGCGGTGGTGGCGGCACCGCCCGACGGGAAAATCACGTTGCGCGTTTTTTTGATATCGACGCCGCCCAGGTGCAGCGCCACCGCGAGGCCCTGATGGTTCGGGTTGCCGATACTGGTGGCGATACCGAGACTCAAGGCATTGACATCCTTTTTCAGGCGCTCGACCAGATCAGCGCCGCCCCTCACCGGCGAATCCGGCTTCACGGTCACTGAAATGTATTCCGCGAACAAATTCACCACCTGCGTGTATTCCAGAAAACTCGGCCCGCGCCCGACGATGTTGTTGGTGAGCATCGATTTGTTGGCCAGCACCAGATGGTGCGGGTCGGCCTGCTGCGCGACATAGGCATACGCCACCGCGCCGCCACCGCCGGGTTTGTTGACCACGTTCATCGGCACGTCCATCGCCTTTTGCTCCTGAAACACCTTGGTCATCAGGCGCAAAATATTGTCCGAGCCGCCGCCGGAAGCGTTGATCGCCACCAACTCCACGGGCTTGACGGGTTTCCAAGCGGGATCGGCGGCGAAGCTGGGTGAGACGCATGCCAGCGGAACCGCCACGCATGACAAGGCGCGAAAAAGGGGTAGACGCATATTCAGATATCCTCCTGCCGCGATTTTAGCGCGCTATCATCCGTAGTGTAACTTGCCCCACCAAATCTTACGAACACCATGAACCTCACACTACGCACCTCCAACAGCACGCGCCCCGTGCTGGACAAACTGCTGCCCGGCTTTGAACGCGAGAGCGGGCATCAGGTCGAGCTGATACTTGACACCGCAAAAAACTCGCTGGCGCGCATCAAGGCCGGCGAACGCGCCGATGTCGCGGTGCTGCTCGATAAATCCATCGATGAACTGGCCGGCGTGGGCATACTCGATGCTGCAAGCCGCCAACCCTTCTCACGCTCCACCATCGGCATCGGCGTGTTGCACGGCGCGCCCAAGCCCGACATCAGCACGGTTGCCGCCTTTAAACAAACGCTGCTCGACGCCAAATCCATCGCACACACCGTGCATGGCCCCAGTGGCGCATATTTTCCGGGACTGTGCGAGCGCTTGGGCATCACCGAACAAGTGAAACCCAAAATCGTGACACGCCTCGGCGGCTATATCGGCGTGGTGGTCACGGCGGGCGAAGCGGAACTGGCGTTTCAGCAAATCTGCGAATTGCTCGCCGTGCCCGGCATCGACGTGGTGGGGCCGATACCGGATGAGATTCAATACCACTTTGATTCCAAGGCGGCGATGTTCGCGGCGTCAATCCATCAGGATGCTGCGCGGGCGCTGCTGGAATACTTTGCGCGACCGGAACATGCCGCGACGTTTGTCGAGGCGGGACTGGCGCAGCAACACGATTAAGAATTCCCCGCCTCCGTCATTCTGGCGTACGCCAGAATCCAGTTCGTCCCTCACTACTCAAACCACCTCTGCATACCGATCACGCCAGCCAGGATTCGATGCTTCTATCAACTCCAGCTTCCACGCACGCTTCCAGTTTTTCAGCGCCTTCTCCCGTGTGATTGCTGATTCCATGGTTTCGTGGGCTTCATACCAGACCAGTGTATGCACACCGTAGCGCTTGGTAAAACTCTCCACGAAGTCATTCTTGTGTTCCCACACGCGCTTGACCACATCGGAAGTCACGCCGATATAGAGCGTGTCGTTTCTCTTGCTTGCCAGGATGTATACGCAAGGTTGCATTCTTCAGAGAACATTCAAGGCGTGGCATCAAGCGCATGCACACCAACATCGTCATTCCGGCGAAAGCCGGAATCCAGTACGTAAACCCGATCCGAAGGATCAAAATTCAAGATGCTTCGCATCAAATACGCACTGGATTCTGGCGTACGCCAGAATGACGGGGGAAAGTAAGCGCAGCTAACCGTTACTTCCCCATCCGCGCTGGCCCCTGTGTCAACGTCGGTATGCGCTTACTGCTTCGCCAGTTTCTGCACCCGCCAGTTCAGCGGATCGGCTATGTAGATATTTTCCTGTTGATCGAGCGCGATCAAATGCGCTTCGCCGTACTGGTTCGGCCCTTTGCCCTGACTGCCGGTGATGCCCAGCACGTTGCAGTTTTCGTCGAGCCGCATCACTTTGCCCGCGTGGCCGTGCGCCATCATCATGTGGCTCTGGTCGTTGCACAGGCACAGGCCGCACGGCGTGCCGGGGTGGCTGGTCTCGCGCACGTAATTGCCGTCGGCGTCGAACACCTGGATGCGCTGGTTGGAACGATCAGCGATATACAGCAAGCCGTTTTTGTTGATCACGATGGAATGCGGCTGATCGAATTGACCCGCCGCCTTGCCGGTGCCGCCCCAGGTTTTGATGTGCGCGCCGTCGGCGGCGAATTTATGCACCAGCGAGTTTCCTTTGCCGTGGCCTTGCGTGATGTAGACCTCGCCCCTGGGCCCGAACGCGAGATCGTTCGGCTCGTCAAAGCACTTGAGATGCCCGGCCTGATGCCACTCGCCCGCACGCCCTTTCACGCCCAGCACCATGAGGATGCGCCCATCGGCATTCATTTTCACCACGAAGTGCGCGCCGGTGTCGGTGGCCCAGATGTTGCCTTCGCGGTCGATACGCAGGCCGTGCGGATTGGTGAATACGCCGCGCGCCATGGTGCGTAAATAGTTGCCGTCGTTGTCGAACTCCATCAGCGCGTGTTCGCCGCGGTTAAACACAAGGATGTTATTTTGGGCGTTAACGGCAACGCCGGAGCACGGGCCGAAGTTCACGCCTGCGGGCAATTTGAAAATATCTGCAACGGGGGTATAGCCGAGATCAGGAATGCTGTTGGACATGAGGGCGCTCTGGGTGGGTTGATCGATCCGGCATCCGATGCACGGCACCGGTGTTTTAATATTTTGCAGAGCGTATCAGGTCTTTCCGTGTGACGCGACACCGCAACGCCGCTGGGGCAACGCCTTTTTTATCCACAGCCAATGCATAAATTATTCAATAAAAACAAATAATTACATCATTACAGTGAATGTCGCCCTGCCCGGTGCATCTGCTAGAATTCACGCCCGTCCTTTCTGAAGTTCAATCCATTTTTCAAACGCGGTGTGGAATCAAATGCCCAGTCAGCCTCATTTTTACCTCGCCTGCGTTCTCGCGTCGGCGGGCGCGTACCAAACCGCCCACGCACAACGCGCCGGTGACGCTGCACACGGCTACCCTGCGCGCCCGATTCGCGTGGTGATTGGGTTTACACCCGGTGGCCAGCCCGACATTGTGGCGCGGCTGATCGCGCCTAAACTCGGCGCAGCGCTCGGCCAGCAGATCGTGATCGACAATCGTCCCGGTGCGGGCGGCGTGGTGGGCACTAAAATTGTTGCCGACGCACAGCCCGACGGCTACACGCTGCTCACAGCATCGTCCTCGCACACCATCGCACCGGTGGTTCACGCCAAGCTGCCCTACGATACGTTAAAAGATTTCTCCGGCATCGCCATGACCTCCACCGCCAGCTATGTGCTGGCAGCAGCGCCCACGCTGGGCGTGAAAAGTGTGCAGGATCTGGTGGCGATGGCGAAAGCCAAACCGGGACAGCTTAACTTTTCGTCGGCTGGCACCGGCAGCGGCATGCATTTCGCGGGTGAAATGGTTAAACAATTGCTGCAAATTGATGTTGTGCATGTGCCCTACAAAGGCGTGCCCGAAGCGATGAACGACACCATCGGCGGGCGCATCCATTTCACCATGGCGCCGCTGGGCTCTTCCATTGGCCTGGTGCGTGAGGGCCGTCTGCGCGGGCTGGCGGTGGCGTCGATCAAGCGCGCGAGCGTGCATCCTGATATTCCGACCATTGCCGAATCGGGTTATCCCGGCTTCAAGTGGGATTCATGGGGCGCAATGTTCGCGCCCGCGAAAACACCGCGCGCCATTATCAACAAACTGAATCAGGAAATCGTGCGCGCGTTGAGCGAGCCGGATACGCAGCAACGCCTCATCGGCCTTGGCATGGAAGCCGCACCCACCACGCCGGAACAACTCGATAAATTCGTCGCCGAGCAGTTAGCGATGATTACGCAATTGGCGAAGAAGGCGGGCGTGCAGGCGCGGTAGTGGATAGTGCATTGCGCGCGAATCACTCCGCCTTGATGCCGGCCGCCCTCATCAGCGGCCACCACTTGTCGATCTCCGCCTTGTGAAATTTGGCCAGTGCCTGCTGTGTCTGTTCTTCGCGCGGCGGAATTTCCTGCCCCAGATCGGCGAAGCGCTTGCGCACGGTTTCATCGGCCAGCGTTTCGACGATAGCCGCGTTCAACTTGACGTTGATGTCGCGCGGCGTTTTCGCCGGCAGCCAGATGCCGTGCCACACCGTGGTGTACAACCCCGGCATGCCGGCCTCGTCCGTGGTCGGCACCTCCGGCGCGACCGCCTGGCGCTTGTTGGTGGTCACCATATAGGCGCGCAGCTTGCCCGCGCGCACATGCTCGATCGCACCCGAAATCTGCGTCATGTAGAGATCGATTTCACCCGCGAGCAGCGCCTGCACCGCCGGCGCGCCGCCGCGATACGGCACGAAGTCCATTTTCACGCCGACGCGATTCAGAAAATACAGCCCGCCGATGTGGGATGAACTGCCGATGCCGCCGGTACCGATTTGTATCTTGCCCTGATTGGCCTTGATCCACGGCACCAGCTCCTTGAGATTTGTCGCGGGCACCACGACGCGCGTAATCAGCATCTGCGGATTGGTCGCGATCATCGCCACCGGTTGCAGGTCTTTCAGCAAATCGTAATTGAGCTTGTAGTAACCGCCGTTCACGACGTGCGTGCCCCAGTGCCCGATAGAGAGCGTGTAGCCGTCGGGCGGCGCACGCACCACGCGCGCCACGCCGATGCTGCCGCCGGCGCCGGTGACGTTTTCCACAATAACCGTCTGCCCGAAAAACCGCCGCATCGGTTCGCTCATCAGGCGCGCCAGCGTGTCGGTCGGGCCGCCCGCCGAAAAAGGCACCACGATGGTGATCTGCCGCGAGGGCCAGGGTTGGGCGAAACCGGATGTAGCCATGCCAAAAGTAACCGCAGCCGCACAACTGACAAGTAGCGCTTTCATATCGACCTCCTGTGTGGTTAACAACAAGCAGCTCACAATGACGCACTGACAAAAACACCGCCCCGCGCGGCGGGCTATTTCGCCTTACTTCGCCTTATTTCACCTCACTTCACCTCTATCCTGCGCTCGTTCACCACGCGACGCCACTTGGCGATTTCTTCGCTGACGTGGCGCATCATTTCCTCGGGGCTGCCGGGGCGCATATCGCCGCCGGCTTCGGTGAATTGCTTGATCACATCATTACCGCCCATCACCGCGCGCAACTCACGGTTCAGTTTGGCGATAATCGGCTTCGGCGAACCGCCCGTCGCGCCCATGCCCGCGAACGAGGTCACGTCATAACCCGGCAGCACCTGCGACACCGGCGGCAGCTCCGGCATCTGCGGCGAGCGCTCCTTCGAGCAGATGGCGATGCCGCGGATGCGGCCCGAACGGATGTGCGGCGATGCGCCGGTCAGCGTCATGAACATGAAATCGAGCCGACCGCCGATCATATCGGTCAGCGCATCGGGGCTGCCTTTGTACGGTATATGCACCGTCTCCGTGCCCGCCATCGAATTGAACAACTCGGCGGCCAGATGAAACACCGACCCTACGCCCACCGAGCCGTAATTCAATTTGCCGGGATTTTTTTTCGCCAGCGCAATCAGCTCCGCCGTGCTGCGCGCGGGGGTCTCGTTGCGCGCGGTGAGCACGAACGGGTAAGTGACGATGGTGGTGATCCAGTCAAAATCCTTCAGCGGATCGTACGGCGTTTTTACCGACGCCGCGTGCGCGGTGAACGCGCCACTGATAAAAATCAGCGTGTAGCCGTCGGGCGTGGCTTTCGCAACAAGGTTCGCACCTATGGCCCCGCCCGCGCCGGGGCGATTCTCGATCACGAACGTTTGCCCCATGCGCTCGGTGAGCCTGGGCGCGAGCACGCGCACCAGAAAATCCGAACTGCCGCCGGCCTGAAAGCCGGACACGATACGCACCGGGCGCGCGGGGTAATCCCTGCACGGATCAGCGGCATGCGCCGCAGGAGATGCCGCCGCACCCAGCGCCATCACCGCCACCACCACTTGCCTCATCACGAGCCGTTTCAAATCTACTGCGGCTTATACCCAATCTGCTTCACCAGATTGGCATACATCACAATTTCCTTCTTGATGAGGGCAGCGAGTTCTTCCGGGGTTGAACCCACGGCGTCGAGGCCCTGGCTGCCGAGGCGGTCACGAATCTCGGGCAGCTTGATGATGCGGATGAGTTCCCGCGAGATTTTATCGACCAGCGGCTTGGGTGTTTTCGCGGGCATCATCACGCTGTGCCAGACGATCTGCTCGAAGCCGGGCAACGACTCGGCTATCGTCGGCACATCCGGCAAGGTGGAGGTGCGTTTGGTGCCGGTCGAACCCAGCGCGCGTAACTTGCCGGCGTTGATCTGCGGCAAAGCCACCAGCGGACTCATAATGAACATCTGCACTTCGCCGCCGAGGATGGCGTTGACCGCCTGCCCGGTGCCTTTGTAGCTGATGGCGACGGTTTTAACGCCCGCCATGTAATTGAACAATTCCGCCGCCAGCAGATTGTTGGTGCCGGTGGTCGCGTAATTCAGTTGCCCCGGCCGCGATTTGGCGAGCGCGATAAATTCGGGCACGGTCTTCGCCTGCACGCCCGGATGCACCACCATGAAATAGGCGCCCGAGGTGATCTGCGTGATCGGCTGGTAGTCACGCACGGGGTCATACGGCAACTTGATGTACACGCTCGGGCTGATGGTGAGCCCCGATGAGGTCGCCAGCAGCAGCGTGTAACCATCGGGCGCGGCCTTCGCGCCAAGTTCAAAACCGACGATGCCGCCCGCGCTGCCGCGGTTGTCGACCACCACCGATTGCCCCCAGCTCTCGTTGAGCTTTTGCCCCAGCATCCGCGACAGCAGATCGCTCGGCCCGCCGGCGACGAACGGCGCGATAAACCGGATCGGGCGGTTGGGGTAGCCGCTCGCGGCGTCGGCTGCGACGGCACCCGCGGCGGCGCAAGACAGTAGCGAAATCAAGCCGCAATGCAACCAAAGCGATGCGCGTTTCATGCAGTTCTCCTTAATGATGGGGGTGCGCGGACGCCTGCCCGGCACCGCACAAGCGCCAGTGTAAACCGTTCCACCGCCGCCAGCGCGACTCTACCCGCAAGCGGCTTTCCGCCACGACCGGGAAGCGCCAAAAACGCTGGGGTGCCGGGCGCTGGCGACGACGATCCCACGCCGTTTTTCGCGCGCACAAAGGCGGATGTGTAATTGGTTTGTCCGCGTTTTGCCGTGGCGGGCGCGAGCACGACGATGATGCGGATGGGCTTGGCGGAAAATATCGCAAGTATTTGTTTTTAAACACACTTTAATTCATAATCCCCAAGGAGTGACGCCACCCAAATGCAGCCGGAGAATAGGATGCGCGCGGTACAATCGTCGGCGGCGATCATACGCGCCGATCTCGATAAATGGGGCGAGGTGGTTCGCAAGTCAGGGATCAAGACAAACTGAACCCCGCGGCAGCGAGGGTGCCCCTATAACAATACCGGCAACACCGACGACACCAACAACACTGAAGATCGAGAACACGCCATGAGATTACACAAATTATTGATCGCGGCCGCCCTGACCTGCATGGGCGTCGCAACCAGCGGATGCTCGGCCATCGTCGCGGTCGGCGACGCCGCCATCACCGTGGGCGCCACCGCCGTGAAAATCACCGCCAAAGCCGTAGGCGCGGTGGCCGATGCGGTAATCCCCGACGGCGACAAAAAGAAAGAGGGCAAGTAGATCGGGACGTGCAGTAGCCGTGGGGTAGGCCGTAGGATGGGTGGAGCGCAGCGCAACCCATCACCCTCGGCATATCACGACCGATGATGATGGGTTTCACCCGCAAGATCAGATATTCATCTCCAGAATATACAAACCGCCGGTGAATCGATCCACCGTGTACACCAGGTTGCGATCATCGACATACACGTCATTGATCTGCACCGAGCCTTTGGGTGACAACGCGGGCGCGCCGGGCACGAAGTAGGCAACCTCCTGCGGCTGATACGGATTCGCCACGTCATACACGCGCAGGCCGCCGTTAAAGAAGGTAGCGAGGATGATGTTGTCCGAGCGCCAGGCCACGTCCATTGGATAATTCTCATACAGGTTGTGCGAGCCGAAGCGCCCGCCGCGCTTGGTGAATATCTCGGCGGGCGGCAACGGGAAGGTGGAAATCGGCACCAGGTTGGTTTCGTCGGCCATGTTGACCACCCAGGTCATTTTCGGCCAATCCTTGCCGTCATCCTGCGTGCATTCGTCGGTGACGATCAGCAGGTCTTTCGAGAACAGCGGCATTGCAGTGTGGGTAAATCCGTTCATCGGCGGCGAGTAGTTGTAGATCGATACCAGTTTCGGATTGGACTTGTCCTTGATATCCAGGATCACGATGCCGCCGTCGAGATAGCCGAGGTAGGCGCGATCCGGGCGCTGCGGATACCACTGGGTGTTGTGCGGACGATAGCCGTTGTCGAATTTCGGATGGCGCTTGAGCGGCGGCTCTTTGTCCTTGACGCTTTGCCCCGGATACCACCAGCGGCCCGTCTCGACCGGCTTGGATGGATTACGCACGTCGATGATGCGATAAATCTGGTGATCGTTCGGATTGCGCGGCTCGAAGTCCGGCGCGCCCGACGACATATGCACATACTCGTTATCCACGCACCACACGCAATGCACGCCCAGCGAATGCGGGCCGGAGGCGTCAAAGTGCGAAATCTTGATCGGCTTTTCAGGCGTGCTGATGTCCCAGATATCAAAGCCCGCCGGCGTCATGCCGCGATCACCGCGGATCTGATGCGCCACGTACATTCTGTCGCCGCACACTTCCAGCGAGTTCGAGCGCATCTGGTGATGCGGCAATTCGGTTTGGATAATGACTTTCGGCTTGAGCGGGTCGGTCACATCCACGCCGGTGAAATTTTTCGGCGCGGCCTCGTGGCCCAGCCACATGATGCGGCGGCCGTCTTTGGTTTTTTGCATGCCCATGCCTTCGCCCACGCCGCCGAAACCGTCGAGCGTGTGGTGCGAGAGCAATTTAAAGTTATACGACAGTGTTTGCGCTGCGTTGGCGCCGGGGGCAATGGGGGCTTGAGCCATGACTACTCCTGAATAAAAAATGAAACGGGCAGTATTAAAAGTGAACGAACGGATAACGAAGATCGAGAGGCAAAAACGAGAGGTAAAAGGTAAAAACCGCCGAAATAGTAGCCGAAATCGCTCGCGCCGGAGAGTTTTTTCGCGCCGCGCAACGTGCGTGCCACATCCTGAACTACGCCTTATAATGCCCGCGCACGGCGCGCCGTGCGCCGTGCGCCGACCGCGTGTACACGAGAGGAGTTGCTCATGACTATCCATCTGAACCGCCGCCAGTTTGTTCTTGGATCCGCCGCCGTTATGGCGCAAATGGGCTTGACGCCACACGCGTCCGCGCAAACGCCAAAGCTCACCGTGCCCGCAGTGGACAGCCTCACAGTTCGTGTCATCACCGACAGCAGTTACGATACGCCGCGCGCAGGCACGTCCAAGTGGGTGAAAATCCGCCGCACGCCCATCGTCTCCACCAAGGATTTTCGCAAGACGCTGCACAGCGAGTGGGGTCTGTCGCTGGCGCTGGAATCGCGCATCGGCGCCGACACGCGCAATCTCTTGCTCGATTTCGGTTACACGCCGAACACCTTGATGAACAACATGGAAATGATGGGCATCGACGGCACGAAAATGCAAGGCCTTATCATGAGCCACGGTCACTACGACCATTTCGGTGGTCTGCTCGGTTTTCTCGAAAAATTCCGCGGCGGGCTGCCGAATGATCTTGTGCTGTACGTCGGCGGTGAAGATAACTTCTGCAATCGCAAAACCGCCAGTGGCGCGCCGGGCCATTTCAGCGACTGGGGCGTGCTTGATCGGCGTGATCTGGAAAAGCATCGCATTCGAGTCGTGTCGTGCGAGCAGCCGACGCTCATGCAGGGACACGCGTTTTCCACCGGCACGATTGCACGGCGCAGCGCCGAGCGCGTGCTGCCGAACACACTGGTCGAATACTTCAAAACCAAGGGTGTGGGCTGCGACATACCCGCCGCCAATGCCAAGGCCGAGGGCAAGGCGGTTCAGGATGAGCACCTGCACGAACACGGCACCTGCTTTAACGTGAAGGATCGCGGGCTGGTGGTGATTTCATCGTGCGGACATGCGGGCATCGTCAACACCGTGCGTCAGGCGATGGAGGTTTCAGGCGTGAGCAAAGTACATGCGGCGCTGGGCGGCTTTCATCTGTTCCCGGCAACCGAGGATTATCTGCGCCAAACCGTCGCCGAGATCAAGAAACTCGACCCGGATGTCATCATCCCGATGCATTGTTCCGGCCCCGGACTGCTCGCGCTGCTGCGCACGGAAGTGGCCGACCGCGTGATCACCTCGTCTACCGGCACAGAGTACGTATTCGGCGCGTGATGATGCTGCGCACGCTTGTGGCGCTGGGCGCGCTGAGCGCCGCGCTGTGGGCAACGCAAGCATCCGCGCAGGCGGAAGAATCTCGCGGGAGTAATCCAGACCCCCGCGCGCGAGCCGCGCAATTGATGAACGAGCTGATGTCGGGCAAAGCGGTAGTCGGCGTGCCGTTTACGCTCACCAACCAGCACGGCAAGCGCGTGAACCTTGCCGATTTTCGCGGCAAGGTGGTGCTGCTTTACTTCGGCTTCACCTTCTGCCCCGATGTGTGCCCGACCGATCTGCTCGCCATCGGGCATGCGGTGAAGTCGCTGGGCAAGGTCGGCGATGCGGTGCAGCCGGTGTTCATTACCCTCGATCCGGCGCGCGACACGCGTGAGCTGCTGCACGATTACACTGCGGCGTTTCATCCGCGTTTTGTCGCGCTGACGGGCAGCGAAGACGACATCCGCCGCATCGCCACCGGCTACAAGGTGTATTACGAAAAAGTAACGCCGCCGGGATCAAAAACGTATTTCATTGAACACACGGCATTTACCTTTTTGCTGGATCGCAACGGCAAATACGTGCTGTTCTTTCCACCCGGTACGCCACCGGAACGGATAGTGGTGATGGTGCGTGAACAGTTGGCCAAAAAATAACCGGGGCAGTCGCCACCTTAGCAGCCGCCTCAATTACGCTGGTAGTTGTCCTTGCGCTCTGGCCACTTCGGCACTGCGCAGCGCTTTAACCACGCCACCACGTGCGGATACGCCGGCAAATCAAATTCTCCCTCAGGTGAATTCGCCACGTACGGATAACACGCGATGTCGGCAATGGTGACGCGCCCCACCGCGAGCCAGTCGTTGTGCTGCAAATGGTCGTCGAGTATTTGCAGTGCGGGCCGCCCCTGCCGCTGCATGTCGTCGAAGTCGCCCGTCTGCTTGAGCTTTAATACCACGCCGCGCGCCCACTGCAAGCCGAACTGCACCTGGTTCTGCACGAACGCCATCCAGTGCATCAGTTACCTTCGGCTACGGAGCTGTGGCACACTCCGACACGGACTTGCACCGTGCTGATTTGGCGCCATCACGGGCGCACGGTTCCCGCTTGCGCGGGAATGACGGTGGTAGCAGTGTCACCCACGACAAAGCCGGTTGAATACGAATAAAAATTTCAGTTACGTTCCCATATCCACTATCACATCGGGCCTTCGCCCCTCACGCGCGATCGCTCATCGGGAGATACCGAATTGAAAACACGTTTCATTGCGCTGGGTGTCACCACGGCGGTCGCGTTACTTGCCGCGCAATCCGCCGCCGCGCAACCCGCCAGTTATCCCTCCAAACCCATTCGCATGACGGTTTCGTCCGGCGCGGGCGGCGGACTGGATTTCGTCTCGCGGCTGGCGGCCGCAGCCATGTCGGAATCGATGGGTCAAAGCGTAGTGGTGGATAATCGCGCGGGCGCCAGCGGCAGCATCGCCGCCGAGATCACCGCGCTGGCGCCGCCGGACGGCTACACCGTGATGATGCTCTCCGCGAGCCTGGTGGTGTACGGCGTGGTGAATAAGACGCGCTACGATCTGTATCGCGATTTCGACGCCATTTCGCAATTGGCGCAAAGCCCCTACATCCTCACCGTGCATCCCTCGGTGCCGGCCAAATCGGTTAAAGAGTTTGTCGCCTACGCCAAGGCCAATCCGTCAAAGCTCAGTTACGCCTCCACCGGCAACGCGTCGCTCGGCCACCTGGCCACCGAACTGCTCGCCAACGCCACCGGCACGCGGCTAACGCACGTGCCGTATAAAGGCGTGGGCGCGGCGCTTACCGAATTGTTGTCCGGGCAAATACAAATCGCCTTCTTGAGCGGCGGCTCGGTCTACGCGCAGGTGCGCGCGCAAAAGCTGCGCGCGTTGGCGGTGGCCAGCGCCGCGCGCGTCAAAGCCGCGCCCGATCTGCCGACCATGGATGAAGCCGGCGTGCCGGGCTACGTGGTCACGCAGTGGCACAGCCTGCTGGCCCCGCGCGGTGTGCCGCGCCCGATCGTGGATCGCCTGCATCGAGAAGTGGTGAAGGCTGTGCAACGCCCGGACGTGGCCTCGCGCCTCGCGCTGGACGGCACCGAAGGCGTCGCCAGCTCGCCGGAGCAATTTACGGCGTTTCTGAAATCGGAACGCGAGCAGTGGGCGAAGGCGGCGAAGGTGGCGAATATTAAAAACGAGTGACGGTGGAGATTCTGCGTGTGTGTGGCTGGGTGCGGCTGCTTGCGTCCCTGAGTTGACAGTCACGACTCCCGGAAGCAGCCGTTTATTGGCCACCCGGTGCAGGCGGTGCCGACCCCAGGCCATTCGCCTTCATCACGCTCACCGCGTTGGGCGACACGAGGTACAGGCGCAGCGCCTCGGCAGCGTCAGCATGCCCGACATTGGCGCCAACGGCAGCCACAAAAAGTGCATAGCTCTGTATTTCAGATGGCAGTGGACCCGCCAATTCCACACCTGCAATGGGCAGAATTTCGCTGATCTGCGTAATCCCGAGTTCTGCCGCACCTGTGGAAACGGCTTCGCCTGCGCGAGCGTACTTGGTTTTCGGTTTCAGGACTTCAGCGATACCCAGGCGCTGGAACAGCCCCTTCAGATATACCCCGGTCAGTCCTTGTTCGAGATAAGCGATCGATTTCGCGTTGATGAGCGCGCGCTTGAATTCCTCCGTCGTGTCAATGTTGGGGCGCGGTGCGCCCGAGCGAATCGCGACACCCATGCCTGAACTCGCAATAACGGTACGTGACGGGGCAACAAGCCTGCCTTGCTTGATCAGATTGTCAATCGCGGCGTCACTCAGGATCGTCAAATCGAAAACCTCACCCTTCCCTATTTGATCCCTCAACGTATTGGTCGAGCCATAGGTAATCATGAGCTTGTGCCCGGACGCCTTTTCAAACTGCGGCGCGAGACCTTCCATTGCCGACTTGAAGGCGTTGGAGACCAGGAGCGTGATTTCCGCCGCCTGCACGCAGAGTGGAACTGACATCATGAGCAGCGCTATTGCGGCAACCTTCATTGCATACACATTCATCGCAAATACCCCCCGAATAATAAGAACATCAGCACGCTCAGGTGACAGGACTTAGCGTGGCGTGCCAGGTTCCAAGCCCTTTGCCTTGATCACTGCCACAGCCACTGGGGAAGCAAGAAACTTGATCAAAGCCTGGGCTATTTCCGGCTGCCTGGCGCCAGTGCTCACGCCCGCCGCGAAACCGATGTAAGTCTGCAGTTCCGATGGTAATGGACCGACCAGTTCAACTCCGGGTGTTGCAACGATGGTGGGCACGGTCGCGATACCGATTTCCGCTTCACCGCTCACCACGCTCTTAGGGACGGTGCTATCGGGGCCGATCGGCTTGAGTTTTGGCTTCATCTCCTCGGCAATTCCGAGGCGCTCGAGCAAACGCTTAAAGTCCGCGGCGCTCGCGCTCTGCGCGCTATGGGCAAGTGATTTCGCACTGAGCAGCGCGCCCCTGAATGCCGCGGTGGAACCGATGTCAGGTTTGGGGGTGCCTGCGCGGACGACCATGCCCAAGCCGGTATAGGCCACAGCGGCACGGGTGGCCGCGACAATCTTGCCCCCTTTGATCCAATCGTCGATTGCGGTCGTGGCGGAAATGGCCGCGTCGAACGTCTCTCCGGCGTCGATCTCCCGCTTCACCACTGCGGTTGCTGCGACCCTAATGACGAGCTTGTGCCCGGTATCGCGTTCGAATTGCGGCCCCAGTTCCTCGAACACCGCCCTCAGGGGACTTGCGGCAATGACCTTGACTTCAGCGGCCTTTACGGCAACGCCTTGCGACAACAGCATCATTGCTCCGACACTCGCTATTGCGAGAAATGCGCTACGCATGTTCTCCTCGGTGGAAGCTATTCGGGACAGGGAGGCTTCGCGGCTCAGGCGATCCGTATCGCCGTCCGCGTCACGCGCTTCGAGAACAAGATTCGTGCTCTCGATGTAACCACGTTCGGTCAGTCCCTGCATCAACGCAGCAGACCTGCCGGAGTGCGCCAGTGATTGGCGCGAACCGAAGTCGAGATAACCTTTACGCCAGATTTTGCCCGCTTGTCGAGCGAACGAGCCGAACGGCGTTGCCGGCCCCCGCTGCGAACGCTGTTCGTCGTCATTCGGCTTTTGCACCGGAATCCCTCACCGCTTTCGCCCACCTGGGCATTTCCGCCGTTATGAAGGCGGCAAAACCCTCCGGGGTGCTGGTTTCGACCTGCGAGCCGTCCTCGGTAAGCCGGCTCCTCGTTTCGGCAACATTCAGTGCCTTGACGATTTCGGCATTGAGTCGATCAATGATGGGACGTGGCGTGCCCGCCGGAGCCATAATGCCCGTCCACGATGTTGCATCAAGTCCTTGCAGCCCGCTTTCGAGCATGGTCTGCACTCCGGGCAGGGCGGATGAGCGTTTCGCGCCTGAAATCGCCACGCTGCGCACCTTGCCGGCGCGATGAAGCGCAGCGACGGCAGGTATTTGCGTCACTGCCATGTCGACCTCGCCGCCGAGCAATGCGATCAGCGCCGGCGCGCCGCCTTTGTAGGGTACATGCACCATATTAAGCTTCGCGGCACTGGTCAACATCGCGCCGATGAGGTGATTCGAGGTGCCGTTACCAGAGGAGCCGTAGGTCATTCTGCCCGGCCGCGCGCGAGCCAAGGCGATAAACTCGTTCAACGACTTTGCCGGGACACTGGGATGCACGGCGATTGTCAGTGGCACCTTTACCAGCATCGAGACCGGCGCCAAGTCGCGCTCTACGTTGACAGACAGCTTCGCACCGTACAGCGCAGGGTTGACAGCGATCACCGACACCGCAGCCAGCAGGAGTGTGTAGCCATCGGGCGGCGACTTGGCGACTAGCTCGGTGCCTATGCTGCCGCCGGCTCCGGTGCGGTTTTCAACGATAACCGATACGCCTAACTGCCCTGTTAGCTTTTGCGCCACGGTTCGCGCGAGAAGATCGGAACCGCCGCCCGGAGCGAACGGCACGATCAAGCGGATTGGTTTGGCCGGGTAGTTCTGTGCGACGGACGGAGCGGCTGAAACTATGGAAACTATGCTGCCCGCCGCAACGAAAAATGCCAGTGTGGCTTTGACTGTTGTGCCCATATGCGCCGCCATTCTGAAAAGGCGCACCGGAATACGCCAGAGTGACCGGGGATTGGGGTACGCACTGGGCGCGCACCGGCAGTCCTCCAAGCGGCATAGTAGGTGAATACCTAACGCACCACAACTCGCGGTTTTATGACTCGCGGTTTTATGATCAGAAGTGACCTCGTATGGCCGAATCCGGGCATTCCGTTTCAGGTAGTTCGATACCCAGTCGGCGGACTGTGACGGCCTTTCACTTCGGCCTGCTGTAGCCACTTGCTATCCACGCGTCTGCGCTGGCCGCGTTTAATTTGAAGTCTGGCTGCATGAACGAGGCGACAACTACCTTGACGCGCGCCGTAAGGATGAAAACGCCTTGCCATACAAACAACACCGTAACCCGGCTCAAATTGCGTTCAGCCATTTCATCCACAATCTCACACAATATCACGTTAACTCATGCGGAAATGAACAACCCCGCCGCAAGCGACGGGGTATCAAAACCAAAGACCACTGCAAAAGTGTTCGCCCAAAGGGGCGGGGAATTGACCCGAAGAGATTGAATTTCCTCACATAATGTCACATAATATAACGTATGGATTGGCGAGACTCTCGGCTAAGTAATCGGCTCCAACTATCCCCGGCATTGACGGAGTCGATCTACGCCATGATTGCCGAGATCGATACGGTCAAGAACACCTACAGCCTGACGAACCGGCTGCATCCGCACACCCTGGAGCGCCTGACGCAATCCGTCATTGTCACTTCGACCGGGGCATCAAACCGCATTGAGGGCAACCGCCTCAGCGATGACGAGGTTGAAGCGCTTTACCGCAAGCTGCGGATTAAATCGTTCAAGACCCGCGACGAGCAAGAAGTCGCGGGATATATCGAGATGCTGGCACGCATCTTTGAAAACTACTCTGACATTCCCGTCACGGAAAACCATATCCTGCAACTGCACAAGGACATGCTGGCCTACAGTGATAAAGATAAAGGCCATAAGGGGCGTTACAAATTCGGCCCGAATCGCGTTGAGGCCAAAGACCAGAGCGGCAAGGTCGTCGGCATTGTCTTTGATCCGACACCGCCGCATTTGACCGAAACAGAAATGCGCGACCTGATGGACTGGTATCAATGGGCCAAAGCACAAAAATTCAAGCACCCGTTGATCCTGATCGCCAATTTCGCCTTTGAATATTTGGCCATACACCCATTTCAGGACGGCAATGGCCGGACCAGCCGCTTGCTGACCAATCTCATGCTTTTACAACACGGCTACGCCTTTACGACACTGGTATCACATGAGAAGCTAATTGAAGCGAGTAAGGCTGAGTATTATCTGGCCTTGAACAAAACGCAAAGAACATGGAAAAGCGCGCATGAAGACCTATCGCCGTGGCTCTTATACCTGTTCGAGATATTCCTGAAGCAAGCCAGAGCCGCACAACACATTCTTGAAAGCGATCAGTTTGAGTATCTGCTCTCCGAAAAGCAGCTTGCATTCTGGAAGTGGGCGCAAAGTCTGGGCAGCAAAGAATTCAATCGCGGGGACGCCATCAAAGCGCTGGGCTTTCCACCACGCACGACTGAGCAAATCATGAAGAAGTTTCTCGATATGAAAAAGCTTCAACAGCTAGGGCAAGGCCGCGCAACGCGGTATCGTTTGCACTTGAACTGAACCGCTAGCGCGACTTTTCCCGTCTCCAAATGCAGGCGTTGTGAGCCGTTTACGTTGTTCAATCTCAACTAAGCGAGAACGGCAGCTACAACTGCTCATGGCCGGGAGTCGCCGCTGAAAGAGCAATATATACAACAAGATCGCACAGGGTATGTCGCTGCAAGCACAAACCGCCAACGATTAAACGCGACCATTGCGCGCCAAAAACCCCAGCGCAATCCGCGCACATTCATCCGGGTCTGTCGCGCCCACGTGATAGCCATCCACCGGCAGTGCAACAATTTCCGCCTGCGGCAGTTTCTCGCGATAGATATCCATATCGGAACGGCTGTACGAACGGCGCGGTGATTCAGTGGTGAGCACCAGCGCCGGGCATTTGACTTCGTTTAGCGTCGCGCCGACATCGATGGCGCTCACCCAGCGCATGTAGGCGCGCGCGGTTTCGATGCGCGTGGCGCCCATCAGGTTGACCCACCACTCGAAACCTTCCGGCGATATACGTGTACCCAGGCGCGGCGGCATGGTCTCGCGCGCCCAGCTTTTGACGCCGTGCGCCTCCATGTGCGCGAGCCAGTCGCGCGGCTTAGGCGGATCGAGCGGCACGGAAGCCAGTGTCAGCGTTTTCACCAGCGCGGGTTTCAAGCGCGCGAGTTCTATCGCCACCAGCCCGCCGCTTTTCGCGCCCATCACATGCGCGTGCCCGTCGCCGAAATCCGTGATGAGTTTCGCCGCGTGTTCGACAAAGTTTTGCGTGCTGAACGCATTAACATCCGGCACCGCGCTCGATTGTCCGAAGCCCTGCTGATCGAATCGAATCACGCGATAGCGCCGCGCCAGATGCGGCACCCACGCGCGCCACGCCGGCGTGCTTTCGGTGAAGCCGTGAATCAGCAGCACCGATTCGGGCTTGGTCCACGGATCGGTGTAGTCGTTGATTTCGTAGTAGAGCTGACAGCCGTTGACATCGAGAAAAGGCATAATGTAACTATTTGTTTTAAAAGACTATTTTCTACTCTTGATAATCTTCGCCCACTTCGCGATATCCGCGCGAATGATCGCGTCGAACTCGGCGGGCGTGTTGCCGATGGCGGTTGCGCCTTCGCCCGCCAGCGCGGGCTGCAATTCGGGCGAACGGATGATTTTCACCAGCTCGCGATTGAGCCGCTCGACGAGCGCGCGTGGCGTGCCCGCCGGCGCGAGGATGCCGTTCCAGCCGCGCGCTTCGTAACCGGGCAATGTGTCGGCGATCGGCGGCACATCGGGCAAGGGTGCTGCGCGCGTGCGCGAGCCCACGCCGAGCGCGCGGATGCGCCCCGCTTTCACTTGCGGCACCGCCGAGCCCACCGAACCCAGCAGGTAAAAATCAATTTCACCCGACACCACCGCTGTCATTCCCTGTGGCGAGCCCTTGAACATCACCTGCGTGAATTTGTAGCCCGCCATTTCGCCGAGCAAATCCGCCGCCAGTGCGCCCATGCTGCCCGCGCCCACCGCGCCGTGATTAAGACCGCCGGATTTGGTTTTGGCGTGTGTGATGAATTCCGCCATGGTGCGCGCGGGCGACTGCGCGCCCACGATCAACACCGGCGCCACCGCGCTCACGAGTGTGATCGGCGCGAAATCCTTCACCGTGTCGTAGGGAATATCGGCAAACAGACTGGGGTTGGTCACATGCGACGGAAACGCCATCAGCAGCGTGTAGCCGTCGGGCGCGGATTTGGCGACGATCTGCGAACCGACGATACCGCTCGCGCCCGGCCGGTTGTCGATCACCACTTGCTGACCCAACGCATCGCCCAGCTTGGGCGCGATGTTGCGCGCGAGGATATCGGTGACGCCACCCGCGCCGCTGGGGATAATCAGGCGGATGGGGCGCGTGGGGAATTTTTCGGCGGCGGTTGCAGCACCAAGCGGTACAAACAGGGCAAGGCCAAGGACAATGGATTTCATGGGCTAACTATAGCGCGAACCCGCAGGCCTGGCATAACATGACGCAAACATGACGCAATACCCATACCGCCATTCCCGCGCAGGCGGGAATGGCGGTAGTGGTTTTATACGCTTTTCACCTTCGAATGATCTCACCATGAAACTCACCCTCTGCTACGCCCCGCAAGCCTGCGCCACCGTGCCGTTCATTACCTTGACCGAAGCCGGCGCCGATTTTGCAGTGAACAATCTCAACTCGCGCTCAGGGGTGCGATTCAAACTGATGTCCCGTAATATATCGTATCGAACCGAGAGGGAGGGGTTGCCATGCTGGAAACGACGACACTGAGCGACGAAGCGATATTGAGGGGGC
>JANPOH010000579.1:0-7928 GCA_031427895.1 Betaproteobacteria bacterium | reverse complement strand
CGTCCCGTGTGAGGATTCCCATTTCTCCAGTTGCGCCCGTTCAGCCGGTTGCAGATCGATCGTCAGGCTCGTATTCGACATGAACGCGAGCATAGCAACGACCGGACTGTATGTACAGCTATTTAAGGGACACTACACTAGGTAAGAAACAATGCGCGGCGAAGCAAAACCGCATCGATGGGTAACGACCGCATGAACGAGAAGCCTGATCCAATCCCAGGCAGCGACGCCAACCCGCCAAATTCCGCCGTCAAAAGCCATGTGACGCCGTGTCGGTTGGTTTTGGCGGCAACCGCTGCCTTGGCTCTCGTCGTTGTTTGCTATTTCGCGTTGAAGGCGCTTGACGCCGCGAATCGGCGTCTTATGGGGCGCGCGCCGGGAGCAACGACCGAGCAACAAAAAATGTGCGGCGCGATTTGGAAAAAAACCAACATTACCCCAACCGGCAATGTTGCGGCCGCGCCGAAATTCCCTCCGTTTCGCCCGCCGTTTGACCCAGGGATCGTCATCGTTTTTAGCGCGGCGTTGCTTGACGATGAACGATGCGCCGCGGAAAAATAAGGCAGATGGCCGCTCATGCATCGCCAAACCTGCTGGTAATTTACGACGAAAAAAACCAGAAAACGCTGCTATCCATTCGGAGCTATAACGGTCACTAAGATCAAGTAGCCTGACATTAGCGCGCCAGCCACACCTCGGCCAAATCCTGCCCGAGGTAGTGACTGGGCGTAACGTGCCAGCCACGCACGTTGCGATCCATCACCACGCTGCGCTGCCACCACAGCACCGGTACGGTATAGGCGAGACGTAGCGCGCGGCGCTCGAATTCGCGCACCAGTTCGCGGCGTTTACGGATATCCGCTTCGCCTGACTGGCGGTCAAACAGGTTGTCGAGCGTGCGGTCGGTGTGGCGGCTGGCGTTGGTGGCCGTACGGTCGTGCGACAGGTAGCGCGTGAACTGCAGATTGGGGTCGTCGGCATGATCGCAGGCGAAATCCAGCGCCGCGTCAAACGTGGGCGGCTCGCGCAGCACTGTCTGCGTGAAATCCCTCGGCGCTAGCCGTTCGTGCGACACGGTGACGCCGATCTGTTTCCATTGCGCGGCAAGGTAATCGCCGACCGGGCCGTAGAGCGTGTCGGACGCGCGGCTGGCGAGCGTGAGCGATAAATCAGCGACGCCCACTGCCTGTAACAGCTTGCGCGCCTCGCTGCGCGCCGCCTCGATATCCTTGCCGAAGCCCGGTTGCGCGGCGAGTTCTTCGTCGGACAGGGCCAGCGCCGAGCCGGGCCGTGACAGGCCGCCGATCTGCCTTGCCATCGAGACTTTGGCGAGCGCCGGCGCGCCGCCGCGGCGGTCGATGGCGAGCGACAGCGCGCGCCGCACACGGCCCGTGTTGAAGGGTTGTTTCGTGGTGTTGAACGTCACCACCAGGGCGCAGGTCCAGGACGACTCCTGCGTGGCGGCGCGCGCGCCCATCGCGGGGATGACGCGCTCGCGATCGGTCGGCGCAAGGCCGCGAAACTCGGCGTGGATATCGCCTGCCGCCAGCGCACCGCCCATGCGCTCGCGCGGCATGAATAGCGCGGCGTAGCCCTCAAGATACGGTTTGCCCTTGTCGTGATATTGCGCGTAGCGCCTGCCGCTCCACTGCACGCCGGGCGTGTGCGCCTCGAACAGGAACGGCCCGCTGCCGAGCACGTTGCGTTCGGGAAATTTCGCGTCGCCCGCGAGCTTGGCGGCGCTGTAGATGCAATCAAACGGACTGGCGAAGTGATGCAGCATGGCGTTGTTGGGCCGCGCGAGTTTGAACACCACGGTGTGCGGGTCGGGTGTTTCGATGGACGCGATGTCGGCGTAGCGTTCCGCGCGCACCGAGGTCACGCCAGTCGGCGGGCGGTGGATGCGTTCGTAACTCGCCTTCACATCCTCCGCGGTGAGCGCCGTGCCGTCGTGAAAGCGCACGCCGCTTTTGAGTTTGAAGGTGTAGGTGAGGCGGTCCGCGGACACCGCCCACGAGGCCGCGAGGTCGCCTTTGATGGCGGGATATTTCGCCGCATCAATGGCGAGCAGCGTCGAGTAATGCGGGCGCACGGCGTGGATGAAGCTGAACGAGGATTGCGCGTGGCAGTCGTAGTTGGCCGGTTCGCCAACGACGGCGAATTTCAGCACGCCACCGGTTTGTGGCGCCGGCGTCGATTGCGCCGCCACCCAGGGCGTATACAAAAATATCAATAAAAACAAATACTTATACAAATATCTCTCCTCTGGCTCAACGCTGCCGCGAGCGGGTTCAGATTTTTATACAGGCCGCGAAGTGACCTGGTTGAACCTCGCGTAGCGGCGGGCGCGCCATCTTACACGCCGCATCCGCTTGCGGGCAGCGCGTGTGAAACACACAGCCTGCGGGCGGGGCAAGCGGACTGGGCACCTCGCCGCCCAACACCCGATGCTCGCGTTTGGCTTCGATCAGCGGGTCGGGCACCGGCACCGCTTCAAGCAGCGCCTGCGTATACGGATGCAGCGGCGCGGCATACAGCGCATCGCGGTCGGCGATTTCCATCACGCGGCCGAGATACATCACGATCACGCGATCTGAAATATGCCGCACCACCGCCAAATCATGCGCGATGAACAGATAGGTTAGGCCGAATTTTTTTTGCAGGTCTTCGAGCAAGTTGATGATCTGCGCCTGGATCGACACATCCAGCGCCGACACCGGCTCGTCGCACACGATGAACTCCGGCTCCATCGCCAGCGCGCGCGCGATGCCCACGCGCTGGCGTTGCCCGCCGGAGAGTTCGTGCGGGTAGCGACCGGCCATGTAGTCAAACAGGCCGACCAGCTTGAGCAGCTCGATCACCCTGGCGCGCGCCGCTGTTTTGTCGGGTTGGAGTTTATATACCAGCAGCGGCTCGGCGATGCTGTCGCCGATGGTCATGCGCGGGTTGAGCGAGCTGAACGGATCCTGAAAAATCACTTGCATTTTGCGGCGGTAGTTTTTCAGTGCGTCGCCGCCGGCGCGCGTGACATCGGCGCCGGCAAAGGTGATGGAGCCCGCGGTGGATTTCTCCAACCGCAACAGCGTGCGCCCCACCGTGGTTTTGCCGCAGCCGGATTCGCCCACCAGGCCCACGGTTTCGCCCTTGAACACCGTGAACGACAAATCATCCACCGCGCGCACTTCGGTTTGTTTGCCGCCGAATGCTTCGAATGTTTTAAGGCCGGTGGATACATCAAAGTAGGTTTTGAGTTCGCGCACGTCAAGCAATGGCGTGGCGCGATCCACGGGCTTGACCACGGCGCTGCCTTGCGCGGCTGCCTGCAAGCCCAGCGCGAGCGGGCCAACCCGATCCAGTTCCGCCGAACGCAGGCACGCGGTATAACGATCCGCCGTCACCTCGGCCACCTTCGTCATTTCCGGCAAGCCTTGTTCACACGCAGGCTGGCGCGCCGCACAGCGCGGCGCAAAGCGGCAGCCCGGCGGCGGCGCCAGCAAATCCGGCGGCGCGCCGTCGATGGTTTCGAGTTTCAGCCCGCGCGGCTGATCCAGACGCGGCACCGAGCGCAGCAGCCCGGCGGTGTAGGGATGCAGCGGTTTGGCGAACACGTCCGCCGCGCTCCCCTGTTCGGCCATGCGCGCCGCGTACATCACGTTCACGCGATCGGCGTAGCGCGCGACGATGCCGAGGTTGTGCGTAATCACCACCAGCGCGATATTCAAATCACGCGACAGACGCTTCATCAGCTCGAGTATCTGCGCCTGGATGGTGACATCCAGCGCGGTGGTGGGCTCGTCGGCGATGATGAGCTTGGGGTTGCACGCCAGCGCGATCGCGATCACCACCCGCTGGCGCATGCCGCCGGAAAACTGATGCGGATACTGATCCAGCCGCGATGCGGCATCCGGGATGCCCACCATTTGCAGCAGTTCCAGCGCCCGCGCCCGCGCGGCGGCGGGCGTCATGTGCAAGTGCAGCAGCAGCGGCTCGGTGATCTGAAAGCCCACCGTGAGCACCGGATTGAGCGAGGTCATCGGGTCCTGAAAAATCATCGCGATGTCGCGTCCGCGGATCGCGCGCATGGCGTCCGCGCTGATTTTCAGCAGGTCGCGCCCCTCGAATAATACGCGCCCTTGCGTCACACGCCCGGTGTGCGCCAGAAGCCGCATGATCGCGAGCGACGACACCGATTTGCCGCAGCCCGATTCGCCGACCAGCGCGACCACTTCGCCGGCTTTGACCTTATAGGAAATGCCCTCCACCGCGCGCACCACCCCGCGCGAGGTATTGAACTGCACATGCAGGTCTTCGACTTCGAGCAGCCAGGTGTCGCGCGGATTAGTCGGCGCGGACGCGGTTGGCGCGGTGGTGGGTTGGTCCATGGTTTCGGGCGGGCTCGTTATGGATTGAACTTTACGTCAGCGCCAGGTCTTCTGCCAGTGCTGATATTGCGAGGGGCGCACACGATAACGTGCGATGTTGCCTTCGTGCAGGCTCATGAGTTCGGTTTCCACCACCTCGGCAAAGCGCGCCCGGTCGTCTTGGGGCAGATCATTCGCGGCGCGCTGCCGGATGGCCGCGACCGCGGCTTTTTTATCCAGGGCGCCGCTTACGATCTGGGAGACCGCCTGCGCGATCAGGGTGCGGTAGCGCAGACGAAACGGGTCTGGCTCGCCCAGAGAGCGGCTCACCGCCGAGTAACGCGCACACGAGCGCTCGTACGCCCACACGAACACGTCGCGCAGCAGTTCGACGCGATTCAGTTCATACACGCCCAGGATGCCGTCCACGTAAGCGCGCTCGGGCACATCCACGAACGACAAGGGACACAGGTTGCCCCGGATGAACGGCAGATTCGCCGCCAGACGCGATACCCGTTTATTCACGTCCTCGAACGGTTGCAGGTAAGGCAACTGCACCATGGCGAAAAACGCCTGCTCGAATGGATCGCGAATCGCCGCCGCGGTATCGAGAATCTGCTGAAAACATTCTTCGATCAACTGCGGCACCGCGAGCGGATGAAATACCGTGCCGTCGATGCCGACGGCGATCTCGCGCACGTGGCCGCACGCCTTGGGATCGAGCAGGTTGTCCGACAACAGCGCATGCAGATTCAGGACGGTATAGCGATTGAAATCGACTTCGTTCGCCTGCTCGACCAGCAATTCAATCGCGGCCTTGTGATTCAGAATCATCTGCGCTTCACGCGTATCCTTGCCGTCGGCGGCCTCGCCGATTTCAAGCAAACGTTCGGTTTCGAGCAGCGAATAGGTGTTGCCTTCAAGCCGGCTTGAATTCCATGACAAGTCGATCAACAGTCGATTGAATATCTGCCGCGCGTAGGTGCCCGCCGGACGCCGCGCGTTGGGCGAACGGCCCAATTCAAACAGGCGCTGCCGCGTTTGCGCGGGCAGATAGAACGTTTCATTGGGCCGGTATGCGTCAAGAAACGCGCGGTTGTAGCCCGCGGGTTGACGCTGGTGGAGTGGCTGGCGGATTGCCTGCTTGATGATTTCGGCTTCGGCGGAAATGGAAATATATTTTTCACCGCGCGCGGTTGGATCGCCCTCTCCAGTTAAGTGCGCCGCCCCGGTAACGTGGATCGGACCGTAAGTTTGGCTGCGCGCTTCTACCTTATGCGCCTGCGGTGTGCCTTTCGCGACATCCGCATAGCCAGGAATTCTGTATCGGCTGCCGCGCCCGCGACTTTCGACGACCAACTGGCGACGAGTAACCAGTTGGGCCAGCCGACGCTGCAAAGTGCGCCGTGGCAGCCTGGCGGCCAATGCATTGCCAATGGACTCGACCGAGGCGCCTGGCGAATGACTATCGGTAAGACGAGCAAATGCCTGCAGAATCAGCTCGAAGTCTTGCTCTGTAACTTGTTTTGGCATTTGCTCTCGTTGTGGCGCACAAATAATTATGCGCCACATAAAGCAGCATATCGAGCGACTTTCGGCTATCTATGTGGCGCGTTATTATTATAGCGCCATTTAAACTGGCGCTAAACTTAAATTTTCGCGCCATATAAAATCGCACCCAAACAGGATAAATAACGAAATTCATAATATATTCAATTAGTTAGAGTAAACATCCTTTACGCCAGTGCATCCGCCAGCACCCGCGCCACATGCACGGCTTTGCGTTGCGCGCCATCATGGATCTGATGCCGGCAACTGGTGCCGTCGGCGATGATCAGCGTGTCCTTGGCGGCTTCGCGCACCTTGGGCAGCAGCGCGGCTTCGGCCATCTGCATCGATATATCGTAGTGCTCGGCGTCGTAGCCGAAGCTGCCGGCCATGCCGCAGCAGCTTGATTCGATCAACTCGGTTTGCAGTTCGGGAATCAGTTTCAGCACGCGCAGCACGGCGGGCATGGCGGCGAACGCTTTTTGATGGCAGTGGCCATGCAGCAGCGCTTTCTTTTGCGCGAGCGGTATCAGATTCAGTGTGAAGCGGCCCGCGTCGAGTTCGCGTGTGATGAATTCCTCGAACAGGTAGGCATTCAACGCCAGCTCCGCCGACTGTGCGTTGGGCAGCATCGACATGAATTCATCGCGCATACCGAGCAGGCATGACGGCTCAAGGCCGACGATAGGTACGCCGCGTTCTATGTAGGGCATCAATGCGTCTATGGTGCGTTGCGCCTCCGCGCGGGCTTTGTCGACCATGCCGGTGGCGAGGTAGGTGCGGCCGCAGCACAGCGGGCGTTTGGTATCTTTGGCTTGCGGGAGGTGTACGGTGTAGCCGGCGGCTTCCAATACCTTAAGCGCGGCGTGGGCGTTTTCGGGATCAAAGTAGTTGGTGAAGGTGTCAATCCATAGGACCGCTTCGCGGCTCGACGCTCCTTCCCCCTTGAGGGGGGAAGGTTGGGATGGGGGTGAAACGTGCCCATTCAAAAAACTCCCCTTCCACTTCGGCAAGCTCCGCTGCGAAGCAAACCCCGCAAATCTCTTGCCCATCGCCTGTGCCATATTCGCCAGCGGCCCCAGCTTCGACACCCAGGGCGCATAGTGCGGCAAATTCGCGATCAGCTTGTCCTTGAACGTAAACCCATGCCGCTGTTTATAGTGGTGAAGAAACTCGATCTTCATCTTCGCCATGTCCACGCCGGTCGGGCATTCGCGCTTGCAGCCCTTGCACGACACGCAGAGATCCATCGCTTTGTGCATTTCGTCGGAGGTGAACGCATCGGGGCCAAGCTGGCCCGATAGCGCGAGGCGCAAGGTATTCGCACGCCCGCGCGTCAGATGCTGCTCGTCGCGCGTGACTCTGAACGACGGGCACATCGTCCCCGCGTCAAACTTGCGGCAATGGCCGTTGTTGTTGCACATCTCCACGGCTTTATCGAGGCCGCCCCACTCTTTCCAGTCCAACACGGTCTTGATCGGTATGGTTTTGTAGCCCGGCTTGAAGCGGAACAGCGAGCGGTCATCCTGCTTGGATGGCCGCACGATCTTGCCGGGGTTCAACAATCCCCGCGGATCGAAGATGTCCTTGATCTCGCCGAATGCTTGCGTGAGCTTCGGCCCGAAGAAGGGCGCGATCCATTCGCTGCGTACCAGCCCATCGCCGTGTTCGCCGGAATAAGAACCTTTGTATTGCTTCACCATTTCGGCGGCTTCTTCGGCGATGGCGCGCATTTTGTGCGCGCCGTCGTCACGCATATTCAAAATCGGCCGCACATGCAGCGTGCCCACCGACGCATGCGCGTACCAGGTGCCGGTGGTGCCGTGCTTCTCGAACACTTTTGTCAGGCGGTCGGTGTACTCGGCCAGATGTTCCAGCGGCACCGCGCAGTCTTCGATGAACGACACCGGTTTGCCGTCGCCCTTCATCGACATCATGATGTTAAGGCCCGCCTTGCGTACCTCCCACACGTCGCGCTGGAGCGCAGCGTCGGTGATTTCGATCACGCCGCCAGGGAAG
>JANPOH010000578.1:0-5838 GCA_031427895.1 Betaproteobacteria bacterium | reverse complement strand
CCAAAAGCGAAACCCGCGCGTCGACATGGCCTTGCCTGGCAGGGCGAATTCCGCAGCTAGGAGCCCGCTCGATGCGGGAATAATGGACAAGTTATGCCAGTAGGTCTCCTGAACGGCATACGACAGGTCCGGATGCTCATCATAGATGTAAGGCATGATCGTATGACTGATCTCAACATCCCGTTCAGGGCTAATGCCTGACAACTGTGTGGCCGTACCTTGTCCGTCGCAATCGATTAACAGCACTTTCAATCCGCGCAATGTGGAAGCCTGCGCCAGTGCCATGGTCGTGCTGGTTTTCGCTACGCCGCCCTTGTAATTACAAACCGCCACCACTTTGCCCAGCTTGCCTTTCGGTCGCGAAGGGCGGTTGCCGATTTTCTGTACCCACTTGATAGCGTCTTCAAGGGTGTATTCCTTGGCCTTCGATCCTTCAATTTTTCGACCAATAGGCAGCACGTGCTTTTGCGTGAGGTACTTGACCTGGGTCTTGTCTATGCCGCACAGTTCGGCGATCGCGGGGCTGGCAAATGTGGGGGCGATCTTGCGCGGGTGAGGTTCGATCATGGCCTCGCGCACCTGCTCCAGCACGTCTGCCGCAGTGACGGCTAGTTTGTCCAGGTCATGCATCGTGACGCGCTGTAATGGCATACTTACTCCGCTTGTTGTATAAGTTTCCGCATTATCAGAAATCATCCTGATAATGCAGAATAATTCGTTTCTTATACAACAACCGTTTAAAAACTGCAATGTTTTCCTACGGTTAGCCGCTATTCGTACGTAACCTGAGTTGCGCCGCTCGCTGCCCCGGCGCAGATTCCGGGATACCAGACCCAACTGGCCGACAAGAAACTGCTGGTGATCTTGTTTACGGCTACGGACAGGGCCACTTTCTCTTCGTAGCGGTTTCGTCGAGTATCAGGATAGGGTATCTCTCAAGTCACGCGAGGTGGTTTGAGAAACGATCCGCGCTTTGTTTGCGTCGAATAAATGAGATACAATGTATCTCATACGTAAAGGAGACTGCGATGGCCACTACCACCATGGTCCACGTCCGCGTGGACGAAACCATCAAGGCGCAGGCCACCGAGACGCTGGCCGCAATGGGGCTGTCTGTGTCTGACGCCGTGCGTGTGTTTTTAATGCGTGTGGTCGCTGAGCAGCAAATGCCGTTCACGCTCAAAGCACCAAACGCCGAAACGCGTGCAGCCATGACTGAAGCCAACGCGATAACACGCACGCGCCGTGCGCGCTTTGGTACGGCTACTGCGCTGTTCGATGACCTCGAAAAGAAGCGCCGCAAGTAAGCGCGCTCCGCTGCCGCGTGCGGCGGACTATACAAAATCCTTCCTGAAGGATTGGGAGCGCCTGTCTCGGGCCGGCCGCTACGACATGAATCGGCTCAAGGGGGCCATGCTGCTGCTGATCGCAAACGATAGCCCACTCGGGCCTGAGTGGTTCGATCACCCATTGGGTGGCGACTGGGAAGGCCATCGGGAGTTATTCTCAAATTTATAGCGTAAGCGTCTTTTTTGGGAAGCAATTTGATCCAAAAAATCAATTGCAAACCAAGTAGCTGCAGCTTCGTTCGATATCAGGATAGGGTAGGCGCACGGAGCATGTCGAGACAGAGATGCTCAGGAAACCCAATTCTCGACCTTCAGCCCCTTTACTCGCTTGAACTCTTTTTCATTGTTCGTGACTAGTGTGGCATTGAGCGCAAGGGCATGCGCGGCAATAAGCATGTCATAGGCGCCGATGATCTCGCCACGACGCTCCAGCGTCGTACGCAATTGTCCATAAGCCGCGCGCGCGGAATCTTCCAGCGGCAGCACAGGAAGTTCGGCAATAAATAACCGCACGGCTTCGCTGTAACGTTTGCCTTGGGAGCGTAACGCGCCAACTTCTAGCTCGAATGCCGTGATCACGGATATCGCAACGCCGCGCCCGTCGATGTTCGACAGGCGGCGAAATACCGATTCAGGCCGTTTGCGGATCACGTACACGCAAATATTAGTGTCAAGCAGGTACATCAGCGCGTCACCTTGGTCTTGCGCCGTGCCCCTTCGCGTTTGGGGACGTCAAGCGCTCTCTCGCTCCACCAAGCCGCGTCGCGCTCCACTGGCGGTTGCTGTGGCCGCTCAAACACCGAGTCCTCTGGAAGTGCCTGCAATATTGCGCGTAGCCGCTCCCCGAGAGGACGACTGTTCCTCGGACGCAGCAATAACGCCCCATCGGGCTGCGGCTCAACCAATACCTCGTCGACATCGAACCGATATGCCTTGGGTAAACGAACGGCCTGGCTGCGACCGCTCATGAAAACCTTCGCTGAAATCATGGCCGACAATCCTTGTGAGATATATCAATGATATATACTCTCATTTCCGCGCCGAGATTACAAGTCCATATATCAAGCAAATATCCTTGCCGGGCTGGGCGAAATTTTTGCGGCGGCTGTGGCAGCCTGCGGCTTACGAATCGCGTTTGATCGCGAGGACCGCTACAGCCGCCAGAACAGTCACACGTTTTATCTGTGCTACCAAGGGCAGCTGCCTTTCTGCGCGCGCTGTTCGCTTGGTTGCTTCGCAACTGCCGGGGCGTCACCCCGGCCCACGACAGGCCACCGGCTGGCCCACTCAAGGGAGTGCCGCGCTTCACGGCCAGAACGTTTTATATCCTACGGTCAATTAGTAACCTAATAGGGTATATAATTGCCGTTAAATATAATTAATGTTATATTGAACTCTGTTGAAGTATCTTTTCAGGGTGCAATTTGATCGTAAAACATCACTTACAAACGAAGACACTAGGCCCACGGGCAGCGCAGCTCATCATTGCACTGTATGAACTGCGCCGGTCTACGTTCACCTTGGCGGATGTGGTCTCAATCACGGGCTTGTCGGCTGCGGCGGCCCGGAATCTCGTGCATAAGGCCCAGCAGCGCGGCTTGATGACGCGATTGAAACCCGGGCTGTTCAATCTCGTGCCCTTCGAGCTTGGGCGGGCCACTGAGCACATCGACAGCCCGTATTTGATCGCGCGTGAGCTTGCCGGTAGCGCGTCCTATTTTCTGTCGCACGGCACTGCGCTTGAACTGCACCGCATGGTGACGCAGCCGAACTTCACCGTTTTTGTGTCATGCACGCGGCGCGTGCGTCCACAGACAGTCGGCGGCTATGACTTTCGGTTTATCTACATCACTGCCGAACAAGAATTCGGAGTCGTGAAGCACTGGATCGACAAGGAGCGCTTCGTGATGATCAGCGACATGGAACGCACCATCATCGATGGCCTCCGGCACCCGGCATTTGCCGGTGGCATCACTGAAGTCGCCAAGGGCTTGTGGATGAAGCGGGACGCACTGAAAGTCGAGCGGCTGGTGGACTATGCACGACGCCTCGGCGTCGGCGCCGTGGTGCGTCGCCTCGGCTACCTGCTGGAACACTATGGCCTGGCCGATGCATCGGTGCTGAATCTGTTGCACGAGCTTCTGACCGCAACTTATCAGCGCTTCGATCCACTGCTCCCCGCCGAGGGGGCCTTCGTTTCACGCTGGCGGCTCCAGCTCAATGTAACCCCCGAAGAACTCGATGCCGTGAGGCTGGGTTGATGATTCCTCAACGCGACATTTCCCTGATCTCGAATACGTTGATGAGCGCTGGCGGGCGGCGCATTCCCGAGGCCGTCATCGAACGTGATTACGTGCTGGCCTGGCTTCTGACTGGTCTGGCCGGTCATCCGCTACGCGATGTGCTGGCCTTCAAAGGTGGCACGGCCCTGCGACGCTGCTGGTTCGAGGACTATCGGTTTTCGGAAGACTTGGACTTCACGCTGGCCCGTCCGATCGCCCTTAAAAATATCCTTGCCGGGCTGAGCGAAATTTTTGCGGCGGTTGAGGCCGCCTGCGGCTTGCGGATCGCGTTCGACCGCGAAGACCGTCACAGCCACCAGAACAGTCACACGTTTTATCTGCGCTACCAGGGGCCGCTGCCTGTTGCGAGCGACGTGAAGGTTGATATCACGATCAACGAAGTTCTGTGCTTCCCGCTGCACGATCGTCCGATTCATCGCACCTACAACCGTTTTGACGATTTACCCGAAGGGCCAACCGTGAAGGTCTACGACCTCAGGGAAATCGTGGTTGAAAAGCTGCTGGCTTTGAGTGATCGGGCGCGCAATGAACCGCGCGACTTGTACGATCTCTGGTACCTGTTCGGCGCTACGGACTTGCGCGTTGCAGAAATGCGCGCCGAACTCGATGCCAAGATGGCGCTGCGGCAGCGCGTCGTTGCCGGCATGGAGCTGGCAATCGCCGCCAAAGAAGATCGTTTGCGGCGACTCTGGACCGCTCGCCTCGCACACCAGATGAATCAGCTGCCATCGTTCGATGACGTCTTTCGGGAGGTGCTGCGCGCCGTTCGCGCGGCCGATTTGCCGAAGGCGAGTGGCTGATCGGTGGCCAAAGGTTCACGCAGTAGCAGCGAGATCAGACGGCAGCTCCATGACTATGCGGATCACACAGGCGCGCAAAGCATTGCATCGCCGCCGATTTCACGGCCAGCCCAATGCCGCCCGTTTCTTGCGAGCGACCTGCGCCGCGAATTTCCTGACATGACGGGCCTTTCACCGACCAACCTCAAAAACATACGTCGATTTGCGAAGACCCGGCCAAAGGACGCAATTGGTCAACAGCTTGTTAACCAATTGCCGTGGGGCCACAATATCCAAAACAAGGTGCGGCTACCAGACCCGATTCCCAGCCTTAAAACCAAGCGGGCTCGCAGCAGCACATGGCGACCGCCCCTGGGACCAAGCTTCTGCAGTCCCCAACCCCATGCGCGAACTGACCATCAGTTTCGGGTATCTGGATTATGTCGCGTCACATCACCACGATCCACGCGACGTCGCGGTGTGTAACCAGAAACGCAGGGCAGCGCGCGCCACTGGCGTTTGCGACGCTACGCCCGGCTTCAGCGCCAGCAACTCGGACAGCACCGGCGCCAGACTCACGACCATGCATACCAATCTATCCAACGGTGAGCGCAAACGGTAACCGGGTGTCCTGAAATACGCGACCGCCTTGGTAAGCCTGGCGCGCGATTTTGGGTCGGGCTCTTCAACGCAGGAAGCTGTACCACATATATATCCGATGCTGCGGATGCGCTTCAGCGATACGGGGTGCCGCAGCCGCGCGCGCGTTGCGCCAGCGATAGCACTGCTGGCACACCGCGCGCTCACAGCGTCCACGGCGCATCGGTAACACGAGCGACCCGCGCGAGACCACGGCATCGATGCCGGCGGGGGACGCGCCAGCGATAAAGCTGCTGGCACGTCCCCCGCACTGTCGGCATCGACTCAGGGCCACCGCAATCCGCCAGCCACCCCAATACCTTCACCCCGTCGCCGTGTGCCCTCACCACCGCTGCCATCCCCACACAGCGCCCGCTGATTCCTCGCGGAGCGGGCGCTGTGTGGGGATAACAACAAAGCGGTGGTGAAAGCCACTGCTTAACCCTTGCTTTTTTAAACCCATCGCCACACCCCCCGCCCTCGCCCCGGCGAGGGAGCGGAACAAGCCTCAGCGCAAGGATCGATTGCATAACCCACGCCAGAGGCAAAACCATGCAAGCCACGATTAAAGAAGTTACCCAAGCCGTCGCCGTTATCCGGCCGTATCTTTCCGCGGTTCAACTCTCCGTGATGGGCGACGCCTGCAGAGGGGAGGAGGGCGCCTGGTTTAAGCAACGCTTTATCGACCTGCAACGCCAGATCGAGACCATGCCCGCCACCTACGAGCAAGAGGGCAAGGGGGATAAGGCCATCGCCACCTTGCACTAT
>JANPOH010000577.1:0-5670 GCA_031427895.1 Betaproteobacteria bacterium | reverse complement strand
GATCGACGCCAGCACATGCACACACGCCGCCATATTGATGCCCGTCATGGAGGTGTGCGGATTACACTGAATTTTGTACGCCGAGGCCATGTGCGCGATACGCATCACCTCGGTGATGCCGCCGGTTTTGGACACATCCGGCTGAAAAATCGTGATCACGTTGTCTTCGATCAGGCGGCTGAACTCGTAGCGCGTGTAATGATTTTCACCGGCGGCGAGCGGCACCTTGCCGAAGGTTTTGGCCAGCGCATACGAACGGTAATCCTGCGCCGGGAACGGTTCTTCGAGCCAGCCCACGCCGTTGGCCTCCAGCCCCGGCATCGCCGCGCGCGCGGCGGCCACGTCATAACCGGTGTTGGCGTCGGTCAAAATCACCAGGTCATCGCCGAAGGCTTTGCGCACCGCCGCCACGCGCTCGATGTCGCGCTTCGGCGTGTCGCCAATACGCAGCTTCAACGCCTTGTAACCCATCGCCAGCAACGGATGAATTTCGTCAATCAACTCAGACGGCGGCTGATACCCCAGCGACACCCCGCCCGCGTACGCCGGGATCGGACGCGATGTGCCGCCGAGTAGCCGATACAGCGGCCAGCCCACGGCCTTGCCGCGGATATCCCACAGCGCCTGATCGATGCCGCTCATCGCCAGACACGTACCCGCACCCATGCCATGCGATGCAAGTTGTTTGTCGTAGATTTTTTTCCACACGCCCACCACATCGGCGGCGTTCATGCCGAGCGTGAGTTGGCGCAGCGTGGTATTCACTAGCGCCGCCACCGCCCCCGGCGCGCGCCCGTGATGCGATTCGCCCCAGCCCACCAGCCCGCCAGCGGTGGTGACTTTAACGATGATGGCGTCGCGCTTTACTGCGCGGCCTACGCCGAGGCTCACGCTGTCTTCGGGTTTGACCGGGAACGACGTGGGGTAGGCTTTGACTTCTACAATTTTTAAGTCGATGTCGGGTGCGGTGGACATGAGTTGTTTTCTATTCGCGAGTCAGAAGTGCGGCTATTCTAAACGCTAAACGTTGCGGCACCCTCCATGCGGCACAGCGGCGTCGCATGGAGGGTGCCGCACCGGCCTGGCTAGGCTTATATAAAAAAGTCAATAAAAACAAATACATACGATTGCGGACGGAAGTGCGATTTTTCTGCTGTGATGGCGCGGTGCGACGCGAAGGCAGTGAACAAACGGCGCTGTTTCTGTTCTAAGATAGCTACGATTTCCTGAATTTCATTTCAATCAGGAGATTTCAACGGGGGTATCAGCAAGTGTAAGCAGTCAACCAAAAACGAGGAGCGGGCGATGAACCATAAGTCAGCGGTGGTGGCGGGTTTGTTATTGGCGTGTGCGGCGTCGACGGTGTTGGCGGCAAAGCCGGCAGCGTCCAACTATCCTGTGCGGTCGATCCGGTTCGTGGTGCCGTTCGCGCCCGGCGGACCCAGCGACGTACTGTCGCGCCTGATGGGCATTAAACTCGGCGAGGTTCTCGGGCAAACGCTGGTGGTCGATAACCGCGGCAGCGTGGGTGGCATCGTCGGTTTTGAAATTGCCGCGCAATCGCCGCCGGATGGTTACACCCTGTTGTTGTCGGCCAACAGCCTGCTCACCATCAATCCGCATGTTTACAAAAAGCTGCCTTACGATCCGTTCAAGGATCTGCAGCCGATCACGCAACTGACCAGCGGCGGCAACGTGGTGGTGGTGCACCCCTCGGTCGCGGCCACCAACATCAAGGAGCTGATCTCGCACGCCAAGGCCAACCCCGGCAAACTCAATTACGCCACCACCGGCACCGGCAATCTGCTGGGCATAGCGGCTTTCAGGGACGCCGCCGGCATCGACATGGTGCCGATTGCGTACAAGGGCACCGGGCAAGCGGTGATTGATCTGGTGGCCGGACACGTGCAGTTTTTTTTCATGAACCCGCTGGTCGCCGTCACCAACGTCAAATCGGGCAAGCTGCGCGCGCTGGCGGTGACCTCGCTCACGCGCAACCCCTCGCTGCCCGACACGCCGACCGTTGACGAATCCGGCGTGCCTAAATTTCAGAACATTACCTGGCATAGCGTGCTGGTGCCCGCCGGTACGCCGCGGCCCATCGTCGCGCGGTTGAATGCCGAGCTGGTCAAGATCGTCCACCTGCCCGACATCAAAGAGCGTTTTCTCGGTCAGGGGCTGACGTCAGTCGGCTCGACGCCGGAGCAAATGAGCAAGCTGATGCGCGAAGAATCCGCCGAGGTGGCGACGCTGGTAAAAAAAATCGGCCTGCAGCCGCAGTAAATACGCAGCGGAGAATACCAGTAGCCTGCGGGACGGGAAATGGGTGAATCGCTAATCCTGTCGGTCACACTGGTGTGCGCAGCCAGCGAAACTTGATTACTCAATCTTCAAGCCGCTCTCCTTAACCACCTTTGCCCAATGATCTTTCTCGGTGGCGAGCCACTTGCCCATCTCCTGCGGCGTCTTCGCCTGCGGGCGCGAGCCTTGCGAGGTGAGTTTTTCGCTGAAGTCGGGCGTTGCCACGATGCGCCGCACTTCGTTGTAGAGCTTGTTGACGATATCGGGCGACAACTTCGCCGGGCCGAGGATGCCTTGCCACGAGCCCGCGCTGTAGCCTTCAAGGCCCGGCGTTTCGGCGATGGCGGGCACTTGCGGGAACATCGGCTCGCGCGCTTCGCTCGACACTGCGATCAGTTTCAGCTTACCGCTTTTCACATGCACCCAGGTTTGCAGCACGCCCATCATCAGAAAATCGCCGTCGCCGGTCATCACCGACATCACCGAACTTTGGCCGCCCTTGGTGGGGATGTAGGTCCACTGCGTGCCCACGCGTTGTTGCATCGCCAGAGTGGATAGATGAATGTTGCTGCCCAGGCCCACCGGCGCGTTGAGTTTGCCGGGATTCTTTTTCGCCAGTGCGATCAGTTCGGAAACCGTTTTCACCGGCACGCTCGGATGCGTGGTCAGCAGATACGGCGAAAACGTTACCGTGGTGATGGGCGTCAGATCGCGGATGATGTCGAACGGCAGCTTGAGATACATGCTGGGGCTGATCGACAGATTGCCGATGTCCATTAGCGTCAGCGTGTAGCCGTCCGCAGGGGAGCGCACAACGATCTCCACACCGATGTTGCCGTTGGCGCCAGGGCGGCTGTCGGAAATAACCTGCTGACCCCACGCTTCGGTGAGCTTCGCGCCGACCATGCGCGTGAGAATGTCCGAGGTGCCGCCCGCCGGGTACGGCACCACCACGCGGATGGGTTTGGCGGGCCACGCTTGCCCCGCGCCCGTGGTTTGCGCCTGCGCGGGTGACACCGTGATGCCGGCAACGGCTGCCGCGGTCAGATAAACGAAGCGGAACATGTTTTCCTCCTGCAACGATAGGCTGTGTCGCAAAGTGTAGCCGCGATGCTCCGCGCTGTCGAACGAGGCGGGCTGCGCGCTGGCGCCCGCCGCACGCCGCACGCCACAATGGCCTTGGCTACTGCGTTTTCAGAATAAACGGCTTCGCGGTTTTTTTATCGGGATCGTACTGCGAGCGCACCGCGTGATTCAGATGCCGCCCGTAGACGTGAAACGATAGCGTTGTGCGGCCGGTTTCGTTAATCACCGAATGGATCGCGCCCGCCGGCAGGGCCACCACGTCGCCGACAGCGCATACTTTTTCGCCGATCTTGCGCAGTGCCGCATAGCCGGGTTTTGTACGGTCGTCCGTGCGTTCGTAAAAAATATTCTTCTCGGGGCCGTCCACGCCCGCGATCACCGCCCATGTGCCGTGATCGTGCGCCGGCGCGCCGCGCCCCGGCAGCCAACTGATGGCGGCGACGAACAGCGAGTGATCCGGCTCGTCATTCAACACATGCACGCCAAAGCCCTGATCCTCGCCGGCCTGATAGTGGTGCGGGCTGCGCCAGCCATCCGCCAGTGCGATACGCTGGACCATCGGGCGCAGTTTCGACAACAGTTGTTTTTCATCCGGCGTGGCGGATGTGACTTGCCGCAGCTCGGCGATGAATTGCGCGAAGGTGTAATCACTGGCGGTCATTATCGTCTCCTCTATCATGGGTGTACCCGCCACCAGTGGCGGCGGGTCAAGGTGTCAAGGTTGCCGCCAGTGTGCCTTTGCCCCGCTCACAAGGGAAGGGGCCAAAGAGCAGCCATGTGCCGGGTGGCGAGTGCGAAGCGATATACAGCGTAACTATTTGTTTTTATTGAATTTATTATACTGGCGGCTTTACGCCAAGCCACAAGAAGTTTTCGCATGAATGCACCATCCACCGGCGCCACCGGCGCACTGCGTATCTACGGCAATTTGTCGCTGCTGGAAATGGCGTCCGTGCTGCTGGCGGCGCACCGTACCTGCGCCGGCCCGGCGCTGCTCGAACACGGCGGCGTGATGAGCCTGTAGGGCAAGGCGAACGACCTGCCGAGTCTCGACGCCGCCGGCACATCCGACCTGGCCACAAATTCGGCAACGCAGGTGCTGCGTAGTTCGTACGCGAACCCCGACTTGCGCATGATCCTGACCGTGGCCGAGTGTCCGTATCGCATCGTCGCGCGCCGCTCGGCGGGCATCGTCGCGCTTGCCGATCTGCGCGGCACGCGAATCGGCGTGATGCGTAAATCCTCGGTGGAATATTTTCTTGACCGCATGCTGCGTACCACGGGTTTGACCGCGGACGACGTAACGCTCGTGCCGTTCATGGCGAAGACCGCCGCACCCCTCACGCACCTGCCGCAGGCGCTACGCAACGGCGCGCTTGACGCGATGACGGTGTGGGAGCCGCAGCTAACGGGCCGTCAACCTGCTCGGCGCGGACGCCATCGTGTTTTGCGACCCCGCCATTTACAGCGAGCGATTTAACCTGTGTACCACGCAAGCGAAACTTGACGATCCGGCGCAGCGGCAGAAAATCGTCGCCTTCGTGCGCGCGCTAATCGCGGCCACGGAAGAACTGCGGCGCGCGCCTTCGCAAGCGCAGCGCCTGGTGGCGCAAGCAGCCGAACTGGATATCGAAATCGTCAAAGACGCGTGGCCGTATTTCACGTATCCGGCGCGGAGGGTGGCGTGCTCAATGGGCATTTTGCGAGGCCCAACGTAGAATTAACCGGCGCTGCGCTTTTGCGGAGTCCGGGTTGAATGTCGGGTTGGGCGTCGCTGGGCTGCGCACGAAAGCTTCATATCTACCGCCTGCCACCAGCGTAGCCGGGCTTTCTGTGCTGATGGCGCACGATCAGGATGCGAATGCTGCTTTCAAGATTTCGGTATACGACCGAGTAAGGAAAAACCTTCAGCGGGAATGTTCTTCGTCCTCTCGTCGTTGGTGCTCCTAGGTCGGGGTGTTCACTCAAGAGCTTTGCGACACGTTCAAATTCTTCGAGAAAACGCTCAGCGACCACAGGGCCAGCTTGTTCACTGTAAAAATCCAGAGCGTTGGCAATATCATGCTCCGCTCCGGGGTGAAGCGAGAAGGTCACCGCGTAAGTCTTGCTCGAAGTCGGGCGATGGCTTCATGCCCTGAAACCGCCGAAATCGACCCGGACTCCAGTTCGGCTTCCCTTCGATCTGCTTCTCGCTCCCAAGCTTCCTCGACTTCGGGGTCTGAATCAAGGCTGGCAATCAGCCGCTCAAGAAGGTGTGATCGTTCGATCGGGGCTAATTGCAGG
>JANPOH010000576.1:0-4609 GCA_031427895.1 Betaproteobacteria bacterium | reverse complement strand
CATCGATACCCACAAGTCGGCAGCAGAGCGCAATCGGCTGGGGCAGTTTGCGACGCCCAATGCGCTCGCTATCGATATCGCGCGTTACGTTGAATCAATTCTCGCCCGGTCTAGGGAACAGGACGAAATCCGCTTCGCCGACCCCGCCGTAGGTTCGGGCAGCTTCTTTTCAGCGGCGCTCGCCGTCTTCGGACCGCGGCGTATCAACAGCGCGGTTGGCGTGGAACTCGATCCCGCGTTTGCCGAAGCTGCGCGCTCGTTGTGGGCCAGCGCCGGGTTGGATGTGGTGCAGGGCGATTTCACGCAGGTTGTCGCCAATGGCGCATGTCCGTCCGCGCCCAACCTTATTTTGGCGAATCCGCCTTACGTCCGGCACCACCATATGAGCCGTCAGGACAAAGCGCGTCTGCAAGCGCTGACGTTCAGAATGGCCGGCGTTGAAGTCAATGGCCTCGCGGGTTTGTATGTTTATTTTCTGTTGCTCGCGACGGCGTGGATGGAAGAAGGCGGCATCGCCGCGTGGCTCATTCCCTCGGAGTTCATGGACGTGAACTACGGCGCGGCGCTAAAGGGATTTCTCGCGGATCGAGTAACACTTATTCGCGCGCACCGATTTGACCCGGACGAAGTTCAATTTGGCGATGCCTTGGTGTCGTCCGTGGTGCTGGTGTTTCGCAAGGCGTTGCCTGCCGCCGGCCATGCCGTCGAGTTTACCTTTGGCGGCACGCTGGCCGAACCGCATGCGCGCGAGCTGGTTCCGCGCCTTCGGCTACGTGAGTCTCGCAAGTGGACTGTGTACCCGAGTCACGCCAAGAACGATCGGCACACGCTTGGCGATGGAACGGGCCCGACGCTGGGGGATTTTTTCCGCGTCCAGCGGGGTATCGCCACCGGCTGCAATAAGTTTTTCATACTGGATCGCGCCGACGCTAAAGCGCGAGGATTTCCGGACAAGTTTCTTCGTCCCATCTTGCCTAGCCCGCGCCAACTCAAGGCCACGATTATCGATGCGGATACTGACGGCTATCCCGTCCTTGATCATCAACTGTGTGTTTTTGACTGTGATTTGCCGGAAGCAATGGTTGAGGAAACCTATCCGGCCCTCTGGGAATACCTGAAAACGGCCCGGTCGCTGGGCATCATGGATGGCTATCTTATTGGTAAGCGTACGCCGTGGTACAAGCAGGAACGGCGAGATCCTGCCCCGTTCCTTTGCACTTACATGGGCCGTGGCGCCGACGACAAACAGCCGTTTCGTTTTATCTGGAATCGCTCGAAGGCGATAGCAACCAATCTTTATCTGATGCTCTATCCGCAAAATCGAATGGCAGCGATGTTGCGCCAGCACCCTGATCGCGCCGAAACCGTGCATGCCTTGCTCGGGCAGGTTACAGGCCACGAGCTACGCGGCGAGGGGCGCGTGTATGGGGGAGGATTAAACAAGATTGAGCCGAGTGAACTCGCGCGTATTTCCGCTACTTCATTGGTGGAGCAGTGGCCGGAGATCGCGCTCGATGTTCAGCCGCAGAGGAGACTTTTCGGATAACTGGGTGTCGCGGTGAGTGATGAGCACATGAAAGGAAAAGCCATGAAGAAAATTGAACAAATGCGGACCGAGTATCGCCGCGAGGAACTCGGCAAAGGTGTGCGCGGTAAGCACTATGCTGAATTCAAAAAGGGCAACAACCTGGTGCTGCTGAAACCGGAGTTGGCGAGAATATTTCCTACCAATGAAGCGGTCAATGCGGCGCTGGATTCGTTGGTTGGGATTGCGCGGTCTGCCACTAGCGTTGCACGGCGTTCCGCTAGAACGCGCACGAAGGCATCGCGCGTGGCATAGTAGTGTAGGGTGCAATCCTATTGCACCATGTGTGAGTCAAAAGACCATTCGGCGCAATAGGATTGCGCCCTACGCGCTGCGCTTCTTTCGAGCTTGTTGCGCCAAATAAAGGTTAACCCTCAGAAATTCTGCCTATGTCAGTCGAACAACCAGGAATCGCCTTTGAGAAGGCGATAGCTACTATACAGGCACAAATTGACCCTGCCGCTACCGTTTCTCATAATGAAGTCATTGTGGATAGACTAGGACATTCACGACAGTTTGACGTCGTTGTTCGCGGCGCCTTCGCAGGCCAAAAAATGTTGGGCGTCATCGAATGCAAAGATTGGAAGAAGAAAGTTGGCAATCCGGAGGTTGACGCATTCGTCACCAAGGCGCAGGACATTAATGCCAACTTCAAAATCATCATGTCCCGCCAAGGCTTCACAAAACCGGCACTCGCCAAGTGCGCACACTACGGAGTCCAAGCCCTTTCACTGCTGAGCAACGACCCGGCGAACAGAAGATTTTTCATAGGCACTCGATGGGAAGCAGATGTTATTCGCTGGGGTCAGATCTCAGTTACTCTGCGATTCTCCGTGGATCCTTCCGACCCGGTACATTTTCACGCAGAGAATTTAACTATCGGTGGTAAGCGCGTAATTGACTGGTTTACAAATTATCTGCTGAACAAAGAGAGAGAAATTACCGAACTGGGATGGGTGGTAGGCATTGGCGTGGCATTTGACGAACCCCAAAGTATTTCTATTCGTCCAGGAGAAACCCATCTATGCAAGGCAATCGAGTTTATGGCGGAGCGGGTTTGCGACAGATTTGAACGATTGGTTGGCGTTAGTGGAACTGGCTTCTTCGATTGGAACGCCAAACAAGCCACATTTCCTCCGGGAACGACTATTCAAACTGACAGAGTTCCAATGGATTTCACTCAATGGCAACCTCGTTCAGACGTCGTAAGAGTATCGTCTGGTTTCATGAATTTTCAGTTGACACTCCAAGCGGTGCAATTTGAACGTATTCCCGATGCAATCGACTTAGACGTGCTATGACTTGCTCCGGAAGCTTGAGATATCCCCCATCCGAGCTGAACCCATACGGCACAAACCATGAAACTCTACATAACTGAAGGCTCCCCCTACGCCCGCATCGCGCGCGTCGTCATCATCGAAAAGGGCTTCGGCAGTCGCGTCGAAATCATCTACGCCAAAACACGCGCGGTGGGTAGCCCGTACTACCAAATCAATCCATCAGGCCGCGTGCCGTATCTGATCCGAGACGATGGCGTGGCGCTGGAAGAATCGCAACTGATTTGCGCTTACCTCGATCAACTGGACGGCAAGCCGATGTTCGATCTGCCGGCGGGCGAGGCCGGGTGGGAAGCACGCCGGCTTGAAGCGTTGGCGCGCAGCATGGCGGATGGACTTGCGGTGTGGAGCCGCGAGAACGCGCGTCCCGCAAACGAGCGTTCACCGACGACGCTCAAACATGAGGCCGCGCGTGCCGCGCGCATGGCGGATGTGTGGGAAAAAGAGATCGCTCATCCGTGGATGCAGGGCGCACTCAACATGGCGCAGATCACACTGGCGTGCGCGCTGGGCATGGAGGCGCGTAATCCCGATTTGCATTGGCGAGCAGGGCATCCGAAATTGTGCGGCTGGTATGATCGCATGGCCGTACGACCGTCGCTGGCGGCTACGGCGGCGCCCAGCGGTCGATAGCGGATGTAGTAGATGTGGGTGCGTAATGCGCACGCGGAACAAAGTTTGAATGGTGCGCGGTGCGCACTCTACCGATAACCTTGGAGGAAAATTTTATGCGTAGGTTCTCATGTTGGTTTGCAGCGCTCGCCACAACACTGATGCTGGCGGCACGGCCCGCAACGGCGCAGACGCAGACGAATTTGCCGCCGCTGCAAACCTGCCCGCTCGGCGAACTCAAGCTGGAAAGCGGCGAAGTCATCCGCGATTTCAAGATGACCTACATCACCTTCGGCACGCTGAACGCCGACAAGAGCAACGCGATTCTTTCCATTCACGGATTGCAGGGCAATCGCAATACGCAGACGGTATGGACGCGGCCGGGCGGCGCATTCGACACCGGCAAGTATTTCGTGATTCAGCCCGACACGCTGGGCGCGGCGACCAACGATCCGAACGCGACCACGTCGCCGACGCGCTCGGGCCTTAACATGAAGTTCCCGCGCTTTAACATCCGCGACATGGTGCGCGCCGAGCATCGCATGCTCACCGAGTGCCTCGGCATCAAAAAGCTGGTGGCGGTGGCGGGCAGCTCGATGGGCGGCATCGAGGCTATGCAATGGGCGGTGAGTTTTCCCGATTTCATGCACGCGGTGTTTCCGCAAACGCCAATGGCGCGCGCCAACCGGCAGGGCAATTTCATCTGGGAGTCGATACGCCAGGCGATCATGCTCGATCCCAAATGGCAGGACGGCAATTACGCCAACGACGATCCGCCGCGCGCCGGCATCGGCGTCGCGCTGCAAATACAAACGGTGGTCGGCTGGTCCGCCGCAGGCTTCGAGGAGGCATTCGCTACGCGCGACGAGGCGCATGCATTTCATGCGGCGCAGGCCAAGACTGTCGGCAACAATGTGCAGGCGCGCGACTGGATTTACCGCAGTTGGGCGATTCAAAGCCACAATATCGGCGACACGCCCGGCTTCAAAGGTGACTTCGCGGCGGCGGCGCGTTCGATCAAGGCGCGCGTGGTGATGTTTCCGAATTGCCACGACCAGTTGCATCCGCCGCGCGA
>JANPOH010000575.1:0-12277 GCA_031427895.1 Betaproteobacteria bacterium | reverse complement strand
GGGCTTGGGCGACACGCTCCAGTTCTGCCGCTACGCCCGGCAGGTTGCCGCGCTGGGGGCAAAAGTGCTGCTGCAAGTGCAGCCGCCACTGCTGCCCCTGCTTGCGCGCCTGGAAGGCGTTGCCCGGATACTTCCCAAGGGTGCCGCATTGCCCGCGTTTGATTACCACTGCCCGTTGTTAAGCCTGCCGCTGGCGTTCAAGACCGAGATCAATACGATCCCCGCAGACATCCCGTATCTTTACAGCGATCCCGATCGGGCGGCTGCCTGGCGGGACAAGCTGGGCCATAAAACCAAACCGCGCGCAGGGCTGGTGTGGAGCGGAAACGCTACACAGAAGAACGACCACAACCGCAGCATAGCCTTGGCGCAACTGTTGCCGCTGCTGGATACCGGGTGCGAATGGATAAGTCTGCAACAGGACGTGCGCCCAAGCGACGCATCGTTGCTGGCGCTACGCACTGACATCCGCCACTTCGGTGTACACCTGAAGGACTTTGCCTATACCGCCGCCCTCGTTGAATTAATGGATGTCGTGATCACGGTATGCACCAGTGTTGCACACCTGGCGGGCGCGATGGGAAAGCCGACCTGGGTGTTGCTGTGCTTTAACGCGGATTGGCGCTGGCTGCTGGAGCGGGAAGATAGTCCGTGGTATCCGAGCGCACGCCTGTTTCGCCAGCCCGTCGCCGGGGACTGGGACAGTGTTATTGATCGAGTACGCAAGGAATTGTCATGCAATCCCTGACCGAATTCCTGCGCTCGAGTTATGCGCGTATGCGGGCTTACATCGGACGAGGTGTACCGCAAAATGCGCCTCTTGAGCAACCACCCGCAGCTGCGCAGAACAGCGACCAGGCGCAAATCGAGCAGGCGCTGGCATTCCATCAGCGCGGGCAGTTGGATGAAGCGCAAACCCTGTACCAGGCACTGCTGCTAAAACACCCTGGCCACGCTGAATTGTTACACCGGCTGGGCATGGTGCAGGGGCAACGCGGCGACTTTGCGGCAGCCATGGCTTTTATCGAGCAGGCCATCGCAGCGGATCCCAATAGCGCCGACGCTCATTGCAGCCTCGGCAACTGCTTCAAGGGTTTGCGCCAGTATGAGGAGGCCTTGGCATGCTACGACCGGGCACTGGCTCTGCGCCCCAACGACGCGGATACCTGGAGCAATCGCGGCGCCACACTCGGCGACCTGAAGCGGCCCGAAGCAGCGCTGCAGAGCTACGAACGGGCATTGGCACTTAACCCCAGCCACGTGCCGGCGCTCGACAATCGCGGCGCCGCGCTCCGGGTGTTGAAGCGGCCCGAAGAGGCTTTAGTCAGCCATGACCAGGCGCTTATCATCAGTCCTGACTATGCGCCCGCCCACTATAACCGCGGGCTTGCTCTGGCTGACCTAGGGCGGCTTGAGGAGGCTCGTGCCGGCCACGAACGCGCCTTGGCCCTGCAACCCGACCATGTTGATGCGCTCACTGGCCTTGGCGCTGTTCTTACCGATATGGGGGAGTCTGGGCAAGCGCTGCCCGTCTATGACCGGGCGCTGGTCATTCGACCCGATTACGCGGACGCACTCATTAAACGAGGTGTCGCACTGAGCGTATTAAATCGACACGAAGAAGCGCTAATCTCCTTTGACAAGGCGCTCGCCCTCGATCCAGGCAATGCTCCAGGCAATGCCATCGCATACTATAACCGCGGCATCGCGCTTGGCGAGTTAAAGCGTTATGAAGAAGCATTGCAGTGTTGCGACAGCGCGCTTAAATCGAATCCGGCCTTTTCCGCGGCGCTGCACCACCGCGGCAACCTGTTAAGCAGTCTGAAACGGTACGCGGCGGCACTGGAAAGCTACGACCAAGCACTCGCAATCAACCCTGATAACGCCGACATACTGATCAACCGGTCTACCGCGCTAAGCGAACTAAAGCGCTACGAAGCGGCGCTGGCGAGCTGCGACCTGGCGCTAAGTATCAGGCCAGGCGATGCCGATGCATTGAACAACCGCGGCAGCGCACTACGCAATCTCGGACGACACGAAGAGGCGCTCGTTTGCCATGAGCAGTTACTGGAACAGCGCCCGGACTCCCTGGAAGCCCTCGTCAGCCGCGGACTCACGTTGAACGCCTTGAACCGGCATCAGGATGCGCTTGATGCCTTTGATCGCGCGTTGCATGTTGATCCGGATCGTGCAAGCGCCTATTTTTGCCGCGGCATTATCCTTGCAAGCCTGGCGCGCCATGAAGAGGCCCTGAACAGCTACGAACGTGCGCTGGACCTGCAACCGGACTATATAGAGGCGCACCATAACCGCGGCACGGAACTACTGGCATTGCGACGGCACGAAGCCGCGCTGCACAGCTTTGGTAAGGCACTGGCATTGAATCCTGACTTTCTGCCTTCGCTTTGCACTCGCGGCGAGTTGCTGTCGTATCTGAAAAGGGCCGAGGATGCCATCAAAGACTATACAAGATTGCTGGCATTGAGCCCGGATTATGACTTCGCACAGGGGCGCTTACTGCACGCAAAAACCATCTGTTGCGACTGGCGTGATTTGGACGCCCTGTCGTCGGCCATTTCAGAGAACTTACTACAAGGCAAAAAATCCGCCGAACCATTTTCCTGCATCGGCACATTCTCTTGCGCGCTATTGATGAAACGCTGTGCCGAAATATACGCTGCGGAAAAATTTCCGCGGACGCCGCGCGATGCATCCGCTTACAAACCTCGCGCTGAGAACAAGATTCGAGTAGGTTATGTGGCTGGAGAGTTTCGGCGCCACGCCACATCCTTCCTGCTGGCGGAGCTGTTCGAGAAGCACGATACCAGCCGTTTTGAGTTATTCGCCTTCGACAACGGATGGAATGACGGTAGCGTGGTTCGCAAAAGGCTGGAGAACGCCTTTACCGAGATCGTGGATATTTCGCGCTTGGGGGATTGGGAGGCGGTCGCCAAAATTCGCGACAAGGGCGTGGATATTCTGGTCGATTTGAATGGCCATGTGGGACGCAAGAGAACAGGGATATTCAGCCATCGACCTGCGCCAATACAGGTCAATTGGCTGGGCTACCCCGGCACCATGGGCGTCGATTTTATGGATTACATAATCGCGGACGCGCATCTGATTCCCGACGGTCACGAGGTCTACTACTCCGAAAAAATAGTGCGCCTGCCGGACACCTATCAGGCCAACGATTCAAAACGCGAAATCGCCGGGCCTGCGCCCTCGCGTGCGGAAGCCGGTTTGCCACCCTCCGGATTCGTGTTTTGCTGCTTCAACAACAATTTCAAGATTACCCCTGAAGTCTTCGATGTCTGGATGCGCCTGCTGCGCCAAGTGGAACACAGCGTATTGTGGTTGTTTGTGGACAACGCTGCCGCATGCAGAAATCTTCGCGCTGAAGCCGCCGCACGCGGGGTGACGCCGGATCGGCTGGTATTTGCAGCACCTGCGAAGCTACCCGATCATTTGGCGCGCTACCAATTGGCGGATTTATTCCTCGATACCCTGCCCTGCAATGCCCACACCACCGCCAGTGATGCCCTTTGGGAGGGGCTGCCGCTGCTGACCTGCATGGGCACAACCTTTGCCGGGCGCGTGGCGGGAAGCTTGCTGCACGCTGTCGGGCTGCCGGAGCTGGTAACGAATAATCTGGCGGATTATGAGGCGCTGGCGCTGAGACTGGCCACCACGCCCGCGCTGCTCGCAGACTTGCGACAGCGCCTAGCCCGGAACAAATCCACGCACGCCCTCTTTGACAGTGACCGCTTCAGAAAAAATATTGAATCCGCCTACCTCACCATGATGGAACGCTGGTCTCGCGGCGAGGCGCCAGTGAGTTTTTCTGTCAATTCCGCGAATGAATCTATCCGGCTATAGACGTAAAAGCACAGACGCGTAGGCGCGTAGGGCGCGAACATTCCGCCCGAAAATTGATCGAGGAATCCCCGGGCTACTTTGATGGATCCGCCGCCTTGGTTACCGTGACCGCGACCAATAAATTATGCGTCCAGGTATCCACGAATTCCTTGTCGTAGCCCTTCTCCTGCAAGACCCATCGAAACGTATTGCCCAGATGCGCCTTTTTGTACCAATTGAGCGGTTGTACACGGGCAAAGGCGCTAGCTCTGCTGGTTATCGCCTGGTGTGCGTTGTGCATGCGTTCGGGCGCAATCTGCTTGCCGCCGCTTTCACCGGAAACCGGCAAGCGGCCCATCAAGTCATCGGCTATCGCTTTTGCAAACTTGTCTGCTTCTTGGGTATCGAACCAACCGAATATAGGCATCTGTACACTCCGCTCAAATGAACGCCGGTGACGAAAAATCGGACTTGATCCACCGTCCCGGCTTGCAAGGATATCATTGACTGAATGGCATATCCAGCAGCACGCCCCACTTGGACAGTGCCGAGATTGGTGACCGCGCAACGCTTACTCTGATCCGCGTGCCGCACCAGCGCTGTCCGCACCAAGTTGCTGCGCGGCCAAGCACGCAATCACATATTTCATGTCGCAGCTCTTGCGTATATCCTGCATCGCTTCGTCTTCGCGGCCCATCCGCTTCAGCGTAATGGCGCGCGCAAAGTATGTCGCGGATTGATCGGGGTTTAGCGCAAGGGATGTGTTGAGGTCCCGCAGCGCTTCGGCATGCTGCTTCAAATCAAATTGGATCCGCGCCCTGGCGTAGAAAACCGGCGCGAGCCGGGGGTGCAATCTCGCCACGCGATCCATATCCAACAAGGCCTCTTTATTACGCCCTTTCTGCGCGAGCGCCAGGGAACGGTTGTAATAAATGCGCCCCGCGCCAGGCTCATCGCCATGCACCAATTGCTTGGCGGCATCCTCCCACAGGAGCAGGGTATCCGACATCGACTGCAGGCGATTCCACGACAGCGGCACCAAAATACATAGCGCGGCAAGTCCCAACACCAGCACAATCCGCGCCCGCACACGGTAGAGCGCCAGCGCCGCCAAAGCGCCAAACAGCGCAAGCCACAGGTACGCTCTGTACAAAACAAATGGCTCCTGTACGCGCACGGTGGACAGTTCGGTGGCGAACATGAACCAGGGGTAGGCCAGTACCCAGCCTGCGATGGCGATGCGCCCGCCACGCAGCGCCATGCCTATCGCAAGCAGCGGATAACATAAAAATGCCATCGCGGCGGCCCCATAGGGCGCGGCAAACATTGATGCAGCGAACGGCTCCCGCATGTCCACCGACATCCCATTTACGTTGGGGAATACCCATAAATACAGGTACTTAAAATACAAATAGGATTGGGTGATAACGCTCAAAGGGTAGGCGACACGCAGCCGTTCGTCATCAAAACCCTGGAGGTCCCGCATCATATCCAGCGCATCGGGTTCGTAGAGCGTGCCAAGCACGCCCTTAACCAGGGAAATAACGAACGCCGCAAGGACGATGTACACCGCGAACGGCGGAATCAGCCGACGAACCAGAGCGCGCGAGGGACGGCAAACAACTACCGTCAGCAACAACGCCACTGCGGGCGCCATGACGCTATGTTCTTTGGAAAACATCGACAGAAAATACCAGATTGCCGACCATATCCACAGCGCATTGCGCCCGGTAATCAGCCAGCGCAAATACGTAATCAGCATCAGCAACGTGAATAGCGTCGACAGCAATATCGTTCGCTGCACCAGATAGCCCACGCCATAAACAGCCAGCGGATGAACCGCGAATAAGGCCGCTGCCAGCAAGGCAGCGACCAGTGCCCGGCCCTCCCGTTCTTGCGCTGCACAGTCTGCGTCAAGGGTCGCCAGGCAAATTTCACGAAACAAGGCAAATACGGCAATCACGGTTGCTGCATGCAACAATAGATTTCCCCACCGCATGGCGGATATGCTCCCATCCGTTAGCACGTAGGTATGCGCCAGCGTCGCATACGGCAGCCAGCGTGGCGCTAGCCGGAATTCAATTGCAAAATTTAGAAAATCCGTACCGTTGATAACATTAAAATCGTCGAAGACCAGCGGACTACCTAAAAATGGAACATAGACAAGCGCGGCCAGCGCCGCCAATCCGATAGCACAGATGCGCGGTCGGGTGAGCCGCAAGCCGCCCTGCCGCAACCATGTGAATGCACCAGCAAAGGGATACCTATTCATTTGATAATAATCACTACCTTCCGGGAGGGCGGGAAACACGCGGCAATAGGCCAACTCATAAGTCCAACTCATAACAGAACTACATGAGACCGTTGAGGGGTTATTCGCCGGAGTTTGACAGGCAATTACGATTTGTATTTTTTGCGTGCCGGCGTTTCTTCTGCACGCATTTTGAAGAAGAATTAATTACCAAAAAAAACGCCTCCGAAACGGAGGCGTTTTCCTTCCTTGACAAAAAGCACTAAGTCATACGACTTATTAGCACTTAAAGAAGTTCTTGACAACAGCCTCTGTACTGCTGCATGCGTTATTCCAGACTATCGCTGTGCTACCTGCTGACGGCGACATTGCAACCGTCGAACCATCAACGCCGAGGGGGGCGACGCCGGCCTTGATATTGGCGAGTGTTATAGTAATCACGCCAGTGCTATCACCCACGCTAACCGAACTCACCTCGACCGTGGTTGACGGCGTGGTCATACCCAGCGAACTCCAAGCGTTAGCTGCGGGGTAAGAACCCTGCTCCTGAAGGAACACTGCTATCGCAGTTTTGATGGGCGCAACATACCCGGCCGATTTCGACAGCTTTGCCTTAACGGTGTAATCCTGATACTGCGGAATAGCCACTGCGGCCAGAATACCGATAATCGCAACCACGATCATCAGTTCGATCAGCGTAAAGCCTTTTTGTATACGTTTCATTGAAAATCTCCTTTAGGGGTTAACAAAATAAACAAACTCACGTTTGCCTGTGTCTGTATAAGCAAAAAAAATGCCAACATCCAAAAACACAACCAGGTAAAAATTATTAATGTAAAAACAATTACTTAAAATGATATACCACTATACCGAAAGTGCTTAAACACCCATACAGCCGTAAACATGGACCATTGAAGCATTTAACCGACGAACCTGAGATTATTTACTATCATTGTCGTCACCATAGTGACATTTTTTGTCACATCAACCACCCGGCTTCGGCACATACCCCGGTATTTTGCTCAAATCCACCTCGTCGATCTGCTCCGGTGACATGAATTGCCTAGCGTAGGTTTGGTAGACCTTTTCCCACATAAAAACGTCAAAAAGATCAGGGTCTACATGGTGGCCGAGTTTCATCTTGCCCAGGATAGTCAGCGATTCCGTCAGCGTTTTACCCTTTTTATAGGGCCGGTCTTTGGCGGTGAGCGCCTCGAAAATATCCGCGATCCCCATGCAGCGCGCCTGCACTGACATTTGATCGCGCGTCAGCCCGCGCGGGTATCCCTTGCCATCCATGCGTTCATGGTGGCCGCCTGCATACTCGGGCACATTTGTCAGGTGCCTGGGCCACGGCAGGGCTTCCAGCATTTCAATCGTCAGATCAATGTGATGGTTGATAACGGTGCGCTCGTCGGCGGTTAGCGTGCCGGCGCGGATGGTCAGATTCTTGACTTCATCCTCCGACAGAAAATTGCATTCCGTGCCCGACGGATCCGTCCAGCGGAATCGGGTGGATATCTGTTTCACGCGCTCGACGTCTTCGTCGCGCATGAATTCGCCGCCAACGTTAACGTGCCGGATAAACGCGCGATCTTCGTCTATGCTGTTAAATTTTGCCGCCAGCTCGGCCTCCCCAATGCCGGATCGCAAGGCCGCGATCTGCATATCGCGTTTGACGATTTCGAAGCGGGTATCCACCAGCGCGATGCGATCAAATATCGTTTCGAGTTTGGTCGCCTTGTCCACCACATGCACCGGCGTGGTGATTTTGCCGCAGTCATGCAGCAAACCGGCGATGCGCAACTCGTAGCGATCTCGCTCGGTCATACTAAAATCGCTGAACGGCCCGACCGACGTTTTGGTCACCGCGTCCGCCAGCAGCATGGTGAGCTCGGGCACGCGCTCGCAATGGCCACCGGTGTAAGGCGATTTGTCGTCGATGGCGGCGTTAATCAAGCTGATGAACGACTCGAACAGATTTTCAAGATGGTTAATCAGCAGCCGGTTGGTCAGCGCTATCGCGGCTTGCGATGCGAGAGACTCGGCCAGCCGTTGATCCGCATCCGAGAAAGGCCGCACCGCGCCGGAAGCGCGATCCTTGGCGTTGATTAACTGCAATACGCCGATGATTTCATTTTCATGATTCTTCATCGGCACGGTCAGAAACGATTGCGAGCGGTAACCGGTTTTTTTATCGAAACTTTTGGTGCCCGCGAAGTCAAAACCCTTCTCGGTGTAGGCATCGGCGATATTCACCGATTTGTCGTTATGCACCGCCCAGCAGGCCACCATCGACAGGTTTTTTTCATTGTTACCATCGAACAACTGTATCGGATAAAAAGGGATTTCCACCCCCGTCGTTCCGCCCATGGCGATACCGAGCGTGTCGTTGCGCACAATCTCGAACTTCAATGAGCGCGCATCGACCATGCGATAGAGCGTACCGCCGTCCGCGTAGGTGACATCCTTCGCCGCCAGCAGAATAGCCTCCAGCAGCTTGTTGATGTCGCGCTCGCGCGACAGTGAAGCGCCGATGCCCAGCAGTTGCTCGAACCGGTCAGTAAGGTCGCTTGGGGGCGTAGGGTCGGGCAACTGCGTTTTCGGGTTCATCATGATTCGGTGATTCGGCAATCCAGTGATTGGGTGATTGGGCGGACCAGTCTATTTGATACACACCGCACGCACTTGATGGATGTCGGTAATGCCCTGCAACACCTTCTCGATCCCATCCTGCTTGAGGGTATGCATGCCTTCTTCGAGCGCGGTGGCAAACATCTGGGCGACCCGCGCATGCTCCTGGATATCCTTCTTCATGCGATCAGTGCCGATTAACAATTCATGCAGGCCCACTCGCCCTTTGTAGCCCGTGCCGCCGCAGGTATCACAACCTTTGGCGGATTGTAGCGTCAACTCTCCTTTTTCATTGCCGAACTCCTTGGCCCAAAATTCGAGCAGCGTCGTACGCTCGCCCTTGGGGTCTTTTTTCCAGGGTTCCGTATTGAGCAATTCCACGGAATATTCGTCCATCAGCATGCGAATTTCATCATCGGTGGCAATGTGCGGTTCCTTGCACTTGCCGCACAACCGCTTGGCCAGACGTTGCGCCAAAATACCCAGCAGCGCGTCCGCGAAGTTGAACGGGTCCATGCCCATGTCCAGCAAACGAATAATTGACTCCGGGGCGCTGTTGGTATGCAACGTCGCAAACACCAGGTGGCCGGTAAGCGAGGCTTCAATGCCCGTCGACACCGTTTCCTTGTCGCGCATCTCGCCTACCATGATGATATCGGGATCGGCGCGCAGAAAGGCTTTCATGATCATGGAAAACTCAAGCCCGGCCTTCTTGTTGATCTGCACCTGGCGCAGACCCTTCTGCGTAATTTCAACCGGATCTTCGGCGGTCCAAATTTTGGTATCCGGTTTATTGAGATACCCCAGCACCGAGTGCAGCGTCGTCGTCTTGCCGGATCCCGTGGGCCCGCACACGAAGAACAGGCCATAGGGCCGCTCGATAGCACCCTTACACAACACCTGATTGTGCTTCGACAGCCCAAGCTTGTCCAATGGAATCGGCTCACCCGCGGCAAGAATACGCATCACGATGTCTTCGACACCCCCCGCGGTCGGGATAGTCGCCACCCGCAACTCGATATCCAGCGGGCCGAACTTCTTGAATTTGATCTTGCCGTCCTGCGGTTTGCGACGTTCCGAAATATCCAGATCGCACATGATTTTCAGACGCGCCACCAAGGCATTACGGTAGCTTGCGGGAATCTGAATATACGGCATCAAGGATCCATCCTTGCGGAAGCGGATCTCGGTCTTGGCTTTGCCGGGATACGGTTCAATGTGTATATCGGAAGCGCCTTGGTGATAAGCGTCGATAATTACCTTGTTGACCAGCTTGACCAATTCGTTGTCACTGGCGGCCGAGGCAATATCATCGCCGCCCGCCTCGATGTCCGTATCCTCGTCAAGACCGCCGAGCAGGTCGTCGATATTCCCCGAATCCTCAAGCGCACCGGCCCCGCCAAACATCTGGTCCAGCGTTGAAATAAATTCGCTCCGCGTGGTAACCCGGTAGACGATCTTGCTCTTAGGATATACATTATTGACCATGCGCGAGGCACGGGTCTTTTCCGGATCCGGCGTCACCACCAGAATGCCGAGCTGGCCGTCCTCGAGCGGTATCCACTGATTGGTCAGACAGAATTCGCGGCTCATGTTCTTCAGCAAGTCCGGCGGCTTGATGCGGTCTGGCTTGAAAGGCTCGTAAGGCACGCCGAAAAAGGCAGCCAGTGCATCGCCCAGCGCAGTCAATTTGACCTGGAATTCATCGGTCAATACCGTTTCCAGCTCCAGATTCTTGCGTCGGGCGGAACGTTGGGCCAGTTCAAGTTCCTCGACGGAAATGACGGCGTTGGTCACCAGCGCTTCGTACTTGCCGCGCACCGGCATGCCCGGCCCCTGGCGCTGACGAAATGCGATCGCCAGCGTCTCGCACAGATGCAGAACGCCTTCTTCCATATACTGAGGAAAAGGTTGACCGCTTTTGGTGTTGATAATCTGGAGGATGCCAACGAGATCTTTGGAATTGGCTTCCGCGATCGGCGCCACCAGCATCTGCTTGGTGCGATACCCGGTCTTGGCATCCACCGCTTTCAAGAAATTCAGTTGCGGGCTGTGCGTCTTGAGCTCGGCTTCATCGTAGACGTCGCGGATATTCACTACGCGCTTGTTGACCGCGACGAAACCGGCGATCGACTGTTCGTTAATCGGCAGCTTGATGTCCTTGAATGAATGCAGCCCGGTCTTCACCTTGGAAATAATGGAACCCTTGTCGTCGCTGGTCAGGTAGATGGTCAATCTGTCCGCGAAAAAAAGGCCGCAAAGCTCCACCGAAAGATCCGTGATGATCTCTTCGATATTCTTTGATGCATGAACTTTATTGGTAACGCCCTGAAGCCGTTGCTGGAAACCCAGCTTCTCGGCCATCGTATCCTGCGCCACCGGTTTGCTCTGGAGCACGCTGCTCATATCCCCTCCACTGCAATCAATGCGGAAAATACTGAAATCAAAATGCCCATGGTCAAAACTCAAAAATCTGCTGGTGCTGCAACATCGTCGGGCGCCACTGAAACGCGCCCTCGGCGATCTCGCGCATTATCATCTCACCTTCGCCCGGCTTGAGGTGGGTAATAAAAATTTCCGCGCGCCGATGAAGCAACTGAAGTTGCTCGCCCAGCAGACTGGGACACAAGTGTTTAGCGCGAATCGCCAGTTCCCGCTCCGCATTGGAAAACGCGGTTTCAACAATAAGATACCTCAAATTCTCGATCCGGTTCACTTCCGCCCAGAAGTCTTCACAACTCGTTGTATCGCCGCTGAAAACCAGACTTGCACTGCCCGAATCCAGCCGGTAACCGACGGCAGGCACCACGTGGTTCGCCGGCAGGGGCGTGATGTTCCGGCTGGAAATGGTCCGCGTCTGCCCCATCACCAACGGCAAAAACTGGAGCATCGGCCGCTCGGGCGTGGGAATTTCCGTGAAATCGGGCCACAGCTTCCAATTAAACAAATGCGCTTTAAGAACAGCAATCGTCTCGGGAAGCGCATGCACTGTAAGCGGTTTGTCACGCATCCAGCCAACGGTATCGACCATGAATGGAATAGAGGTCACGTGATCAAGATGCGAATGGGTTACAAACACGTGATCAATCTTCGCCAGCGCTTCCATGGAAAGATCGCCGACACCGGTGCCGGCGTCGATCAAAACATCTTCGTCGAGCAGCAGCGATGTCGTGCGGAGTTTTCCGCTAATACCGCCACTGCAGCCCAGTACGCGCAACTTCATCGCTATTTGCTCTCAAAAGTAAATGCACCGTCCCAATCCGCCCCCAACTGCTTTTCCCGCAATACGGGAATACGCTTGAGGAATAGATCATACAACTTGTTACCCGGCGACGCTTGAATAAGCTGGTGCAATTGCGCCTCGGCGGCATTCCAGTCCTGATTACGATACGTCTTCAAGGCCGCTTCAAACAGCGCCAGCCGCCGCAGCGTGACGGTTGGGTCCGGCTCCCACCCGTGGTGATACAGGGTCAGAACGGCCTTTCGCCCGCCCTCGCCTTCCTCGACAAGGTATCGGTCGCGCCTGCCGACGGT
>JANPOH010000574.1:0-27080 GCA_031427895.1 Betaproteobacteria bacterium | reverse complement strand
AGCGCCACCGCGCTCAGCAAGAGCCTGCGCCGGCTTGAAAAATCCGTCGGCGGCAAGCTCGTGCGCCGCACGCCCAAGGGTGTGGCATTAACCGAGGTGGGGGCGGCGCTATATGCACAGGCTGGAAGGCTGCAACTCGTAATTGACGATATACGGCACGAGGCGGCAGACCTTCTACGCGGGCGCGCGGGTCACATCAGGGTTGGAGCGACGCCCGGACTTTCGGAATATTGTGTGTCGGAGGCCTACGCCGCGTTACTGCGGGAGTCGCCCGCGGTATCGCTCAGGGCCAACGTGGTAGCCAGTTATCAGTTCGAGTCGCTGCTCCGCGGTGGTGACGTGGATTTCGTGGTGAATACAGTGCGGCCGTCGATACCCGCGGATCTGACGTGCGAAACGCTGTTCAGCGTCCGGCGAGTGGTATACGCCGCCGCCGGCCATCGGCTCGCAAGGCGAAGGCGCGTCACATTTGCCGATTTGGCGGCGGAGCAGTGGGCGTCCGATATCGATGCGGCGAGCTGGAAGCCGTTTTGTGGCCAGTTTGAAAGCAGGGGGCTGAAAATCCCCCGGTTGATGATGGAATCCAATTCGCTCGAACTGCGGCTGCCGGTTATTGCTGCGTCCAACCTGCTCATGCATAGTTCAAGCATCGTAGTGCAGAGAGCCAAGCAGCGCTTCAAGCTGGTTGAGTTGCCCGTGGAAGGATTCCGCATACAACGCGAATTGGGTGTCTACTATCGCAAGGACGGCTACCTGTCCCCTGTCGCGAAACGCATGATTGAAATACTCAAGGAGCAGGGCAAGGCGATAACCGCCAGCAAGCGTGGGCGCGTTTAGCGTGATTGCTATTGATTCGATTCGCGACGAATGCAAAGAATGTTCCGCAGGTCTTGCGGTCGCCGTAAAATACGCCCTTCACCACAAAACAGACAAGCAAGGAAAACCGAATGGCAACCCCCAAACGCGGCATGCGCAAAGGCCTCACGGCTTACGGCGACGAAGAATTCTCCCTGTTCCTGCGCAAGGCCTTCATCAAGGCGATGGGCTACACCGATGACGCGCTGGACCGGCCCATCGTCGGTATCACCAATACTTTCAGCGGCTTTAACGCCTGCCACCGCAACGTGCCGGATCTGATCGAGGCGGTAAAGCGCGGCGTGATGCTGGCGGGCGGGCTGCCGGTGGAGTTTCCGGTGATCACGTTGCACGAATCGTTCGTGTACCCGACCAGCATGTATCTGCGTAACCTGATGTCGATGGATACGGAAGAGATGATTAAAGGCCAGCCCGTCGATGCGGTGGTGCTGATCGGCGGTTGCGATAAAACCGTGCCGGCGTTGTTGATGGGCGCGGCTTCCGCCAACGTGCCGGCGATCATGCTGGTGACCGGGCCGATGATTACGGGCGATCACAAGGGCGAGCGCCTGGGCGCCTGCACCGACTGCCGTCGTTTTTGGGGCAAGTTTCGCGCGGGTGAAATTTCCGAGCAGGAGATCGGCGAGATCAACAACAAGTTGGCGCCGTCCGCGGGTACCTGCATGGTGATGGGCACCGCCAGCACCATGGCGCTGTGTGCCGAGGCGATGGGCATGATGCTGCCCGGCGGCGCATGCACGCCGGCGGTGATGGCCGACCGGTTGCGTCACGCAGAAGCGAGCGGCGCGCGCGCGGTGGCGATGGCGAAAGAAAAACTCACGCCCGACAAGATCATGACGGTGGAAGCGTTCGAGAACGCGCTCACCGTGCTGCTGGCGGTGGGCGGTTCGACCAATGCCATCTTGCATCTCACGGCGATGGCGGGGCGGCTCGGCTTCAAGATCGATCTCGATGCTTTCGACAAAATGGGTCGCGTGACGCCGGTGCTGGTGGATTTGAAACCTACCGGCCAGCACTACATGGAGGATTTGGAAAAGGCCGGCGGCCTGGTGACCATCCTGCGCGAGATACGCAAGCTGCTGAATCTGGATGCGCTCACCGTCACCGGCGACACGCTCGGCGAAAACATCAAGGCCGCCGCGCCCGCGTGGAAGCAGGAGGTGGTGCGGCCATTCAATGATCCGATTTTCAAGGGCGGCAGCATCGCCGTGTTGCGGGGCAACCTCGCGCCCGAAGGCGCGATCATCAAACAGGCTGCGGCCACGCCGAAGCTGATGCAGCACACCGGGCGCGCGGTGGTGTTTGAATCGCTCGAAGATTTGGCGAATCGTATTGATGACCCGAAGCTCGATGTGAAAGAAGACGACATTCTCGTCATGCAGAACGCCGGGCCGAAGGGCGCGCCCGGCATGCCGGAGGCGGGTTATCTGCCGATCCCGAAAAAGCTCGCGCAAAAAGGCGTCAAGGACATGGTGCGCATTTCCGATGCGCGCATGAGCGGCACCGCGTTTGGCGCCATCGTGCTGCATGTCACGCCCGAGGCCGCGCTCGGCGGGCCGCTGGCGCTGGTGAAAACCGGCGACAGAATCAAGCTCGACGTGCCCGCGCGCAGGCTCGAACTGCTGGTGTCCGACGAAGAGCTCGACGCGCGCCGCAAGCTGTGGAAAAAACCGCGCGCGCGCAAGGAAGACGGGCGCGGCTACCGCAAGCTCTTCATGGAAACCGTCACGCAAGCCGATCAGGGTTGCGATTTCGATTTTCTGATGCCGGAGAGTACAATCAGCATTCCGCGGTAACCATCATTCAACAGCCTCTGCACTTGCTTGCGCCGCACCGCAAGGGCGAGGCGTTTTTTCACTGACTCAGAAATGCCAACATCCAAAAAGAAGCAAGCCGCGCCAAAGCGCGTGCCAAAGCGCTCACTCAAGCGATATATCGTGCGCAAATCCGGTGTGCATGGGCGAGGCGTGTTCGCGCTGGTCGATATCCCCAAACGCACCCGCCTGATTGAATATCTGGGCGAGCGCATGACGCACAAAGAGGCCGATGATCGCTATGGCGATCTGCACGACGGCAGCTCGCACACCATGCTGTTCGCGGCGAACGACGAGGTGGTGATCGATGCCACGCAATGGGGCAGCTCGGCGCGCTGGATCAATCACTCCTGCGCGCCCAATTGCGAGGCGATTGAAGACGAAGGCCGCGTCTTCATCGAAACCCGGCGTAACGTCCGCGCGGGCGAGGAACTCGGTTACGATTACGAACTGATCGTCGAAGAACGCCACACCGCGAAGTTAAAGCGCGAACACGCTTGCCTTTGCGGCGCACGGCGCTGTCGCGGCACGCTGCTGGGCCCGAAGCGCTAGGACGTTTGCGGTACGCGTTGCTTAAGCGGGAAGCAGGGCACGCGCTGTCTGATAACGCCGCGGCGGTGGACGGCGTTCTGGCGGCGCGGCGCGCGCTCGACACACGCGGAACCATCTGGATTTATCCGCGACCGCGAGGTGGTGTAGTCTACGCACTTACGCCATGGTTACCCTGCAAAAAACAATCCGCAACCGGATCAGCGATCTGGACAGCGTGCGCGAGCTGGTGTCCGCGCTTGAACACGCCTGCCAATTACACGCCTGCCCATTGCCGGAGAAGGTGGTATTTGACATCAACGTGGTGTTCGATGAGTTATTGAGCAACATCATCAAGTATGGTTACGACGACGGCGCGCTGCATGAGATTCACGTCGCCCTTTCGGCAAGCGCTGCCGTCATTGAAATTCGCATCGAGGATGACGGCAAGGCGTTTGATCCTTTGTCGCTGCCCGAACCCGATGTGAGCCTGCCGCTGGCGGAGCGCCCGGTCGGCGGATTGGGTATACACTTTGTGCGTCAATTGATGGATCGTGTGGAATACAAGCGGGAAAACAATCATAACTACTTGTTTTTAAACAAATATTTATAGAGGCGAGCAAGGGGGTGTGATGGATATCGATGAGCTTGCAAGCGGTCGCGCAACCGTGCTGGTGATCAAAGGGCGTATCGACAGCAGCAACGCGATTGACCTGAGCAATCGCTTGCGCGCGCTTTTTGCAACCCGCGGGCGGTTGCTGCTGATCGATCTTCAGGAGGTGAATTACATCACCAGCGCGGGGTTTCGTACCCTGCTGATCGGGCGCCGGCAGGCCACCAGTAGTGGCGGGGCGTTTGCGCTGTGCAGTCTGTCCACCCAAATGCGTGAACTGTTCGAGATGGGCGGGTTCATGGACAACTTCTCCATCCACGCCACGCGCGAGGAAGGTATCGCCCGCCTGGTGTGAAAAAGCCCCGCAACATTGTTTATGGCGTCGGCGATAGCCCGCCGCTTGGCGTGTTGCTGTTGTCCGGCTTGCAGCATGTCGGTCTGGTGGCGATTTTTCTGCTGGTGCCGGTCATCGCCTGCCGTCAGGCCGGGATGCCTGCCGAGAAAATCATTGATGTATTGAGCCTGTCGATGCTGGTGATGGCGGTGGGGCCGATCCTGCATGCGCTGCGGCGCGGGCCGGTGGGATCGGGCTATCTGTGCCCGCCGATATTTGCCGCAGCCTATCTGCCGGCCTCGCTGCTGGCGCTGCAGGCAGGCGGCTTGCCGCTGATGTTCGGCATGACGCTATTCGCCGGGGTGATCGAAATCGTGGTGTCGCGCCTGCTGCGCCCGCTGCGGCCTTTTCTGCCGCCGGAGATTGCCGGGTTTGTGGTGGCCATGATCGGCGTGACCATCGGCTTGTTGGGCTTTCGCAACGTGTTCGGTATCGGGCTTGCCGAAGCGCCGGTCGCGGCCTCGTATGCGGTCGCGGGCGCCACGCTTGCCATCATGGTGGGGTTGAATGTGTGGACCGCCGGCACGCCGAAAATATTCTGCGCCTTGATCGGCATGGTCGCGGGCTATGCGATGGCGCTGGCGGCGGGCGTGTTGCCGGCCGCGGACGTGGCGCGGTTCAGCGCCGCGCCCATGGTGCATTTTCCCGCGCTCGATCATCTGGGCTGGTCATTCGATGTCGAACTGGTGGTGCCCTTCGTGGTGGCGGCGGTGGCGGCCAGTCTGCGCGCGATAGGCGACCTGACGATCTGCCAGAAAACCAACGATGCCGACTGGGTGCGCCCCGATTTTGGCTCGATCAGCGGCGGGGCGCTGGCAAATGGCATCGGCACCTTGCTGGCGGGTGCGCTCGGCACGATTGGCCTCAACACTTCCACCAGTAACGTCGGTCTTGCCGCGGCGACAGGCATTACCAGCCGCACGGTCGCTTTTGCGGTCGGCGGCATTTATCTCGCGCTGGCGTTTCTGCCCAAGGCGGGCACGATCTTCGCCATCATGCCCGCGCCGGTGGTCGGTGCCACGCTGCTATTCGCCTCGGCGCTGGTGTTCGTCAATGGGCTGATCATCATCACTTCGCGCATGCTGGATTCACGGCGTATTTTCGTCATCGGGCTGTCGTTCATGCTGGCGCTGGCGGCGGATGTGTTTCAACCGTTCTTCAGCCAGTTGCCGCCCGGGGTGCGCGTGTTCACCAGCAGCGCGCTGGTGGTGGGCACGCTGGCGGCGTTGCTGCTCAATCTGGTGTTTCGTATCGGCGTACGGCGCACGCAGACGCTGGAGGTTCCCGCATCGGCTGTGGATGCCCGGCTTATCGATGAATTCATGCTGACGCACGGCGCGGCCTGGGGCGCGCGCCGTGACGTGATCGAGCGCGCCCGGTTTAATTTGATGCAGTCTATCGAGTTGCTCGCCGACAGCGGCGTGACCGCAGGCATGCTGATGGTCGCCGCGAGCTTCGATGAATTCAGTCTCGACGTGCGCGTGTCCTACGAGGGGGCGCCGCTGGTATTGTCCGAACGGCGCCCGACCAACGAAGAAATTATCGATTCCTGCGACGGGCAGTACCGGCTGGCGGGGTATATGCTGCGAAATCTGGCGGATCGGGTGCAGGTCAACCATCGCAGCGGGCGCACCACGGTGGCGTTTCACTTCGACCATTGAGGCTGCGGCCTAAATAAACTTGCTCACCAGCACCGTGAAATCGTCTTCAAACGGGCCGTGGCGCGACACTTTCTGCACCGACTGATGGATGCGCTGTGTCTCGGCCATCTCCGGCACGGCGGCCTCCACCAGCGTGGACAGCAGATTTTCGAGTTCCCAGCGCTCGCCGGTGATGGTGTCGATCTCGAATACGCCGTCGCTGAACAAGTAAAGCGTGGCGTCGGCGGGCACCGGGGTGGCTTCCGCCGTATAGCGGTGCGCGGGCGTGACGCCCACCGGCGGGTTCGGCGTGCGCAGGGGTTGCGGTTCGGTGGTTGCCGCATGCACGAGGTACGCGGGATGCTGCCCGGCCGAACAATAACTTAAGGTGCGCGTGGAGCGCTGAAACACGCCGTACCACAGCGTGAAGTACATGAGGCTGTGGTCTTCCATCTGGAACATCGCATTGAGCCGCTGAACGACCTGCGCGGGGTCGCGCATATTGGCGTCCGGGAGCGATTTTTGGCGCAGCGCGTTCATGACGCCCACCGCAAGCATGGCGGCCTCCGGGCCGTGGCCGGAAACATCCAGCAGGTAGATCGAGAAATGGTCGTCATCGACCCATTGATAGCCAAGCGCATCGCCGCCGAGGCGCGCGCACGGAATCAGCAGCCACTCGGTGCGTATCGGGCCGTCGCCGATGGGCGGCGGCAGCATCGATTGCACATAGCGGCTTGCGCCTTCGAGACTGCGCTCGAAATCACGGGCCGCTTCGACTTCGCGTCGTGTGCGCCGTTCATAACGCAGTTGATGGCGGCCCATGCGCACCACACAGCCATCCGTGAGCTTGGCGGGGCCGCCGATGCGGCGGCCATCGACATAGGTGCCGTTGGTCGAATTCAGATCGGCGATATGCCATTGCCCGAGTTCGGGATAGAGGCTGCAATGATGCCGTGACAACTCGACATCCTCGATAATCACATCACTGGGCGCGACGCGCCCCAGCGTGAGACTTTTATCGACCAGTTCTATGGTCTGCCCCAGATCGTTACCCTCGATCACGGTCAGCAGGTGGATGCGTTCCTCGGCTGCGACGGGCGCGGCATCCGGCGCCACGATCATGGTAAAGCTTTGTAGCGTGGTGTCTTTTTTCTTGATGTCGCTCACGTAGAGGTATCCGTGTCTTGGTAGCGAGGGATGGGGGGTAATGTTACCGCGATTGTGACAGGGATGTATAATCTCTCCATACGACAGTGGTCTTTGGCGGCTTGTGCGGCTGCTACCGTGGCCGCCAGGCGCGGCCCGGCTATCGTCTTGCAGCAATCGCGAATAAGGACGAAACTATCATGAAAAACGCCATTGCCACCGGATTGACCATGCTTGCATTGCTGGCGGGATGCGCGAGTACGCCGGCGCCAGTCAAGCCGCCGCCCGAGCCTGTCGCCAAGCTCGAGCCGGAGCCGCCGGTGGTGACGGAACCGGGCCTTAAGACACCGGCGCGTCCGCAGTTGACCGGCGCTGCCGCGAGAGCCGAAGTGCAAAAGATTTTGCGGCAGTCGTTTGACTGGCTGGACGCCGGCGAGGAGGAGAAGGCGCGAGCCGAACTCGACTACGCGCGCCAGCTTGAACCCGATAACAAGCAGGTGCTGTGTCTGTTGCGCGGCGTGAGCGCGGACCCCGTGACCGCGCTCGGCAAGGAATCAACCCCGTATACGGTGCGCCCCGGCGAAAGCCTCGGCACCATCGCGCGGCGGGCGATGGGCGACGTGTGCGAGTTTTATATCCTTGCGCGTTACAACCAGATCAAGGTGCCCAAGCAACTGTCGTCCGGTCAGACCATTCGCATTCCGGGCAAGGTCGCGCTGGCGCCGCCGTCCGCGGCAGAAGCAGCGGCCAAGCCGGAACCCAAGCCGGAACCCAAGCCTGACCCGGTAGCCGAACCGGTCAAGCCGAAGCCCGCTGCGTCCGCCGCAGCAGAAGAAAAAGCGCGGCGCGCGGAGATTGACCGCCGCCATCGCAACGCGCAGGCGGCTTACCGGCGTCAGGATCTCAGTACGGCGATACGCGAGTGGGATGCGGTGCTGGCCATTGATCCGGGCAACAGCTTGGCACTGGCACGCAAGCAGGAGGCGATAGAACTCCAGCGGCGCTTGGAAAATCTCAAGAAGTAATCTCTGCGGGCCGTCGGGCAGTCACGCCGACTTACTGTAAGTGTTTGTTTTTAAGCAATAAATTACATAACCACGCGGGGCGGTCGATTGATGAAGGAACGCCGCGTGCGTTCCGCCTCGATCTCCCTCAGCGCCTGCGCCGCCGCCGCGTTATCGCGATCCACGTTCAGCGCGCGCAGATACAACAACGTGGCCTGATCGAGATTGCCTTGCCGGCGCGCTTGTTCGGCGGCGCTCGTCAAGCTGGCCCCGGCATCGCGAATGCGCTTGCGGGTTTCCGCAACGGCGTCGCGATATTCCTGCACACTCGGCTTTAACAGCGACAGCAGTTCCCATTGCACCAGGGCATCCGCCCAGTTGCGCTCACGCGCGTAGACTTGCGCGCGCTCGTGGTGGCGTGCTTGCAGTGCATCCGCGGGAGAGGGGGCTTGCGCCGGTGTTGGCGCCGGCGCGGGGCCGCTCGGGGGCGGCGTTACGCAGCCCGCCGCGATAACGCAGGCGGCTGCCAAAAATAGCGCGCGCGGCGTCATTGCAAATTCACTTCGCGGAACACCTGCAGCGCTGAACGAAAACTCTCCAGACTCGCCCCGCCGAAGATCATGGTGCGGCGGAGCATCAGCGGGTAGGAAAAAAATGCGTTGCTGCCGGGGTTTACCGTCAGACCCAGTTGATGTCCGGTTTGAGCCAGCCGCTCCAGCACAACCTGATTGGCGTCGCCGAACGGAAATGCGTGGTGCGTCACCTTGCCCGGCACGTTGCGCTCGATGACTTCGCGCGGTACGCGCAGCTCGGCGTGGATGCGCTCGGCGTAGCGCTGATCGGATTCGCCAGCCAAGCGCACCACCAGGTTCGCATGCGATTTGGAATGCGATTGAATGTCGATCAGCCCCGATTTCGACATTTCGTTGATCTGCGCCCAGGTCAACCCTTCGCCGCCGCCGAGAAAATCCGTGTAAACAAAAAAGGTCGCGGCAAATCCATGTTTTCGCAAAATCGGATAGGCGTGGTGATATGACGATACATGGCCGTCGTCAAAGGTGATGATCACCGCGCGCGGCGGCAATGGGCGCTTGCCTGACAGAAAATCCGGCAGGTCGGCGAGCCGCACCACGTTGTAGTTATTGCGCGCGAGGTATTCCATCTGCGCGGCAAAGGTTTCGCGCGGCATAATCATCAGGTTGGCCTGCGGGCCGACGCGGTGGTAACACAGGATAGGCACCGTTTGGTAGCCGTTGTTCGAGATGCCCAGCGGATTAACCGGCTTTAACGGAACGGTGATGGCCTGTCCGGCGACGGCGCTGGTCGCCCCGTTGAAGGCGGCGATCTCCCAGGCGCGCTCGGCGCTGCCCAGGAATTCACGCGCTAGCGATTCAAACGTGTCGCCCGCGTCAGGCACATAGACCGCGAAGCGATCATTGCGCGCGATCACGCCGCGCACTTGCGCCGGATCCGGCGGCGCGGTCGCGGCGACGTCGGACGGCGGCGCGGGAGGCGTGGCGCAGCCGGCCATCGTCATCACCAGCAGCAGCGCCATCCACGGCGCGCAGGTTTTCAGAATACGCGATGGCATGTCGATTCCTCTATTTAGCGGTCTCCGGCGTCGACGCGGATGTTGATTTCGCGGCGGACGCACCGCCGGCTAACTGTTCCAGACTGGCGGCCATGCCGTTAAAACTGTCGTACAGTTCGCCGATTTCATCGGTGCGCGCTTGTTCGATGCGGCAGTCGTAGCGGCCATCGCGGATTTCGTCCAGTGAATCGCCGAGGGTGCGTAGCGGTCTGGCGTAGCGGTCGAGCATCAGGTAGGTGGCCAGCGTTGCCGTCACTGCGGTCACCACCAGCAGCAAGGCCATCAGCCACCAGCTCTCGCGCACCACGGCGGTCAAGCCTTCTTCCGACAGCAGTATCTGCACCTTGCCGATGTCGCGCGTCTGGAACTGGACGGGCACGGTAAACGCGAACGTCGAGACGCCGCCCTGCCGCAGGCGCAGCACGGATACGGCGGCATCGCGCGCGGTGAGCGGTTCGCCGCTTAACGGCTGTTGCGGTTTGCCCACGCTTGCCGCGTCGGTGCTCACTCGCACGATGCCTTTGATGTCGATAACGGCGATTGCGCGCGCATCCAACGCGCGCGCAATCGCCTGCACCGACACATCGATGCCGACCCAATCCTCGGACAACGTCTGGTGCGCGTTTTCCACCGCCACCAGTTTGGCGAGCGAAGCGCCCTGATCGATGGTCTGGGCGAGCATGGCCTGATACTGCCGGTGCGTGACGTAGAGCGAGGTGACCGTCATGGTGACGGCGACGATGGCCGCCATCGCCATGGCGAGCTTGACCTTCAGTTGCACGCCGCGCCGTCTGGCCCGCCCGCCCGTGAGTTCGGGGTCGATCTCGTGCAGCACGCGGGTCAACGCTTCGGACATTTCTTTTCCGCTCTGGAAACGCTTGTGCGGCGGTTTGTTCAGGCTGCGCGCGATAATGCGGCGCAGGCTGGCGGGGATGTCGGGGCGCAGCTCGCCCACGGGTTGGGGCGCTTCATTGGTGATACGCATCAGCAGCGCCATGATGCTGTCCGCGTTGAACGGACGCGTGCCGGTGAGCAACTGATACAGCATCACGCCGACCGCCCATAGATCGGAGCGCGCATCAATGGTGTCGCCGCGCGCCTGTTCCGGCGACATGTAGTGCGGCGTGCCCATGATGGTGCCCGCAGTCGTGGCATCCATGGCGTCGCCCGCCGCCACGTGCGCGATGCCGAAATCCGCCAGCTTGACGGTCTTGCCATCCGCCAGACGGATGATATTCGCGGGCTTGATGTCGCGATGAAAAATGCCCTTGCTGTGCGCGTAGTCGAGCGCATTCGCGATTTGAATGCCGAGTACCAGCACATCGCGCAGCGGCAGTTCGGTACCCTTGGGAAGCATCTCGTCGAGCGGGCCGCCATCGAGCAGTTCCATCGCGATGTAAGGGCGGTTCTCGATCTCGCCCACGTCGAAGATGGTCACGATGTTCGGATGCGCCAGCACGCCGGCGGCCTTGGCTTCGCGCAGGAATCGCTGGCGGTATTCTTCGGTGGCGCACAGGTTGGCATGCAGGAATTTAATCACCAGCGGGCGGTTGATGCTGGGGTCGAACGCCTTGTATACCGTCGCCATCGCGCCTTCGCCGAGCTTTTCAATGATCTGATAGCGGCCGACCTCGCGCGCGGGCAGCACCTCTTCGCCCACTGGCAGGCCCGCGATCGCGCGTCCCGGCAGCGAGTGGCCCAGCGAGGTTTGTTTTGAAATGAGCGTGGCTTCTTCGGCGGCGGTGCGCGGATTGATGACGGTCGCGTTGGCGCCGGAAGGGGGGGCGGGTTTATCGTTGGGCATCGGCGGAATCGATTACGGTGGGTTGGACGGCAAGTATGCGATAAGCAGGCCGGTTTTGTCACCCATGGTAATCGCGCCGGGTCAGTGATCGAAGTGGAACCAGATGTGCGCGTGCGCGCCCCTCGCTTCCGAGCGGATGCGGTCGGCATTGTGCCGCAGCATGAATCCGGCGAGTCGGCTCATGCCGTCGTCCGATTCGATGATGTCATTGTCGGTGGGACGTTGATTGGGAAAGGTCATTGGCGCGCCGGGGTAGCTGGCATGAATGACGAGATTAAACTCGTCAAAGCTCGCCTCCAGCGCGAGCGTGCCGGACTGCCAGCAGCTGTCGGCCACCGCTTCGACCAGTTGGTTGGCGGCAAAACTGGCGCGTGAAATGATCTCGGGACGCGCGCCCCACTTGGCGCCGTTCACGCGCAGAAAATCGCTGATGTTCGCGCTGTCGACGGCCTCGCGCTCCACTTTCAATGCAACGGTTTTTTTAACGCCGATGCGAAACAGCAGATTGAGCGCCAGTGCGATCACGGTGGCGCACGCGAGTGATGAAGCCACCAGCGGCGCCAGCGCGCCGGGCGCCCCCGCCGCGATCGCGGGAAAAATATCGACGGCCAGTCCGGCGATGATGGCGATGCCGATGATGAGCGTGCGGCGGATGTCGAGCATGCGCGAGGTCATCACCTGCAGGCCGTTGATGAGGATGAAACACGCGGAGAACAGCAGGCCCGCCACCATCACGGCGCGCGGCATCATCGCCAGCAGCGCCACGATCTTGGGCATGATGCCGAGTACGATGAGGATCGCCCCAACGGCGTAAGCAACGTGGCGGCTGCCGACGCCGGTGGCTGCGGCCACGCCTACCGATGGTGTCGATGTATTGGTGCCGAAGGCGCCCGCCAGGCCGGCGAGCGCGGTGGTGAGGCCATCGCCGAGCACGCCGCGCGTGACCGAGCGCGGTTCGGGACGCACCCAGTCGGCGTCGTTCATGCGCTGGCACATGGCGATGGTGCCGGCCGCTTTCATCGCAGCCGCGACGCTGGCGATGGCAAAGGCCGCGGCGACCGTGATATCGAACGACCAGGCGGCGTGCCGCAAGGTCGGCAAGGCGACCCACGGCGCGGCGGCAAGGTTTGCGCCATGCTCGTTGGTGAACAAACCCGCCGCCGCAGCCGCAGCATAGCCGATGGCCAGGCCGATCAGCACGCACAGCATTTTTGCCGCGCCTTTGCCCCACACATTCAGCGCAACCATCACGCCGAGGGATAAGCCGGCGACCAACCATTCATTGCCGCTCACCGGCGCGGCGCCCTCGCCGTACATCAGGCGCACGCCGCCAATGCCCGCAGCAATGCCGATCATGAACACCACCAGTCCGGAAAGCTCGGTGGGCAGGAATGCACGCAGTCTGGAGAGTGCGCGCGATATCGCCGCTTCCAGCAGGCCCGCGAACACCGTCATGCCAAACAGCAGCGGCAGGCCGCCGGCCTTGACCGCCAGCGCGGAGGCGCTGAAATAGGTCGCCGAGAACGTGGCGGGGCACATGAAGCCGCTGCCGGCCGGACTTGCGCGTGTTGATTGAATGAAGGTGCCTATGCCCAGCACCACCAGCCCCACCGAAATCAGTTCCGTCATGGTGGCGACGGACACGCCCGCCAGCTTGAAAATAACCAGCGGATAGATCAGGCTGCTCGAAATCACGCCGGCATGCTGGACGCCGTTAGACAGGATGACGGATAGCGGCGGCTTTTCGTCTACGCCGTAGAGGAGATCGGGCGGGCGCTTCACTGGGGATGTGGTGGCCGGGAAGCGAGCGGGCGGGGGGACGAGAGGGGTAGTGCAGTCAGGCGCTCGCTGTCGCGACGGCATCGTCGCGACTTGGCGCTAGGGTGAACAGCTCAGTGAACGAGGCGATATCAAACAGGCGCCTCACTTCGCCGCCAACGCCGCAAAGCACCAGTTTGCCTTTGGCCTGATCCACCGAGCGCGCGGTGATCAGCAGCGTACGAAACCCGGCGCTGCTGATGTAGCTGACTTCCTTCAAGTCAACGACCAGCCGCGCCGAGCCTGACTGAACAAGGTTCGCGAGATGGTCACGCAGTTTGTCAGCGGTGGTGCTATCCACGCGGCCTTTGACGGTGACGGCTGTTACCGTATCGAGCAGGGCAGTGTCAATTTCCATGGTTTTCAGCGGGTATTTACAGTCTTGAGACTATCATACCGCAATATTATGCTCGCGGAGCGGGTTGACCATGCGTGCGCGCCTTGCATACTATGCCGCCGCGCGCGATGCCTTTTTGCGGTCATGCTCCAACAAAAAGCGCTTGCGAATGCGGATCGATTTCGGCGTGATTTCCACCAGTTCGTCGTCGGAAATGAATTCAATCGCCGACTCCAGCGTGACTTGTATCGGCGGCACCAGGCGCACCGCTTCATCGGTGCCGGAGGAGCGCACGTTGGTCAACTGCTTGCCTTTGATCGGATTGACCACCAGATCGTTGTCGCGGCTGTGGATGCCGATGACGATGCCCTCATACAGCGGGTCACCGGGGCTGGCGAACATTTTGCCGCGCTCCTGCAGCTTCCACAGTGCATAGGCTACCGCCGGGCCGTTCTCCGACGAGATCAGCACGCCGTTACGGCGTTCTTCCATATCGGGCTTCATCGGGCCGTAGTCGTCGAATACATGGCTGATAAGGCCGCTGCCGCGCGTCATGGTGAGATATTCGGATTGAAAGCCGATCAGCCCGCGCGCGGGGATGCGGTAGTCGAGTCGCGTGCGGCCTTTGCCGTCGGATTGCATGTCCTGTAAATCGCCTTTGCGTGTGCCGAGCGCTTCCATCACCGCGCCTTGATTGGCGTCTTCGCAATCGACGGTGAGCATTTCATACGGTTCTTGCCGCTCGCCGTTGACCAGTTTGGTGACCACGCGCGGGCGCGATACCGCGAGTTCGTAGCCTTCGCGCCGCATGTTTTCCAGCAAAATCGTCAGATGCAGTTCGCCGCGGCCCGATACTTCAAACACGTCGGCGTCGTCGGTTTCCACCACTTTTAACGCGACGTTGCTCATCAACTCGCGTTGCAGACGCTCGCGGATCTGGCGGCTGGTGACGTACTTGCCTTCCTTGCCGGCCAGCGGCGAGGTGTTGACCTGAAAGTTCATGGTCAGCGTGGGTTCGTCCACTTTCAGCAGCGGCAGGGCTTCGGGTTGTTCAATGCTGGTAAGGGTGACGCCGATGCCGACGTCTTCAATGCCGTTAACGAGCACAATGTCGCCGGCCGAGGCTTCTTCAGCCATGGTGCGATCAAGTCCTTTAAAAACAAGCACTTGACCAACTTTGGCTACTTTGGGCGAGGTGTCTTCCGGGCCGCGCATGACCAGCACCTGTTGCAGCGGACGGATGCGTCCGCGCGTGATGCGACCGATACCGATACGACCGACGTAGCTGGAGTAATCAAGCGAGCAGATTTGCAATTGCAGCGGGCCGTCGGGATCGTCTTCGCGCACGGGTACGTGCTTGATAATGGCTTCAAACAACGGATCCAGATTGCCTTCGCGCACGCTGGAATCCAGCCCTGCATAGCCGTTCAAGGCCGAGGCATACACCACCGGGAAATCGAGCTGTTCTTCGGTTGCGCCGAGCTTGTCAAACAGATCAAAGGTTTGATTCACCACCCAGTCGGCGCGCGCGCCGGGGCGATCGACTTTGTTGACCACCACGATGGGTTTCAAGCCCAGCGCCAGCGCCTTGCGCGTGACAAAGCGCGTTTGCGGCATCGGGCCTTCGACCGCATCCACCAGCAGCAGCACGCTGTCGACCATCGACAGCACGCGCTCGACTTCGCCGCCGAAATCGGCGTGGCCAGGGGTATCGACGATGTTGATGTGCGTGCCGTTCCACATCACCGCGCAGTTTTTCGCCAGAATGGTGATGCCGCGTTCTTTTTCGATGTCGTTGCTGTCCATCACGCGTTCTTCGATGTGCTGGTGCGCGGCGAAGGTGCCGGATTGGCGCAGCAGCTTGTCTACCAGCGTGGTTTTGCCGTGGTCAACGTGGGCGATGATGGCGATGTTTCTGATGGCGCGAGGCATGGCGTTTCCGCAGATGAGCGGCTCGTAAAAAAGGGCGCGATTGTAGCACAGGCATCCAGCGGCAAAGATGTAGGTCTTTGAATTTTCTGCAAAAGACGGATTTAAGGCGGGAATTGGTGCAACGCAAAAAAGATTAGCAATTCGCCGACCTTACGAGTATCATCCGCGCACCTCGCAACTGGTACCAAGTGAATTTTTGTGGTTGTTGAGTTGCATCTGTCCCTGACCCATTTGTTCCGGCTTTCCTCCTTTTTGCGAGCAGCCGTTACAGCCACGGTTAGCGACGAAGCCCGTGCGCTGACCGTGCCCGCCTGCCGCTGTTCGTTGTCTACGAACCCGCTGCCGCCGTTCCTTATATTGTCCGCGCTTTTGTACGCCGTCAGACCCCTGCAAATTCGGGTCTGCGGCCCGCTGTACCTATTGGAAAGAAACAAATGTCATTTGAAGCCCTGAATCTGAATTCCGCCATCGCGCAGGCCGTTGCCGCCGCCGGTTATACCGAACCGACAGCCGTGCAGGCGCAAGCCATCCCGGTTGCCATCGCCGGTAACGACATGATGGTCTCCGCGCCCACCGGCACCGGCAAAACCGCAGCGTTCGTGCTGCCCGCGTTGCAGCGTCTGTTAACCGCGCCGGCAAAAACCGGTCGCGGTCCGCGCGTACTGGTGCTGACGCCCACGCGCGAACTCGCGCTGCAAGTCACCGACGCGGTGTCAAAATACAGCCGCGGCATGCGCCATGTGCGTACCGGCACCATCCTCGGCGGCATGCCCTACCCGAAACAACGCAAGCTGCTCGACAGCCCGCTCGATATACTGGTGGCCACGCCGGGCCGCCTGATCGATTTCATGGAGCAGGGCAAGGTTGATTTTTCGCGCCTTGAACTGCTGGTGCTCGACGAGGCCGACCGCATGCTCGACATGGGCTTTATCAAGCCGGTGGAGATGATCGCCGCGGCCACGCCGGCCACGCGCCAGACACTGCTGTTCTCCGCCACGCTCGACGGCGGCATCGGCCAGCTCGGCAAGCGCCTGCTGCGCGAGCCGAAATTGATCGAAGTGGCCGCGCAAAAAGCGCGTCATGAGAATATTGAACAGCGCCTGCACTATGTAGACGACGGCAGCCACAAAGGCCGGCTGCTCGATCATTTTTTGCGCGATGTGGCGCTCGATCAGGCGATTGTATTCACCGCCACCAAGCGCGGCGCGGATCGCCTCGCCAGCAAGCTGTTTGAAGAAGGCCACGCGGCGGCGGCGCTGCACGGCGACATGAATCAATCGCAGCGCAATCGCACGCTCGCCAAGCTGCGTAGCGGCAATGTGCGCGTGCTGGTCGCCACCGACGTCGCGGCGCGCGGCATCGACGTGAAAACCATTTCGCACGTTTTTAACTACGATCTGCCCAAGCAGGCGGAAGACTACGTGCATCGCATCGGCCGCACCGGCCGCGCGGGCCTGAACGGCATCGCGATTTCATTTGCCGCGCCGGACGACGGCTGGCAGGTGCGCCTGATTGAGCGTTACACCGGGCACACGATTGCCCCGCATGTGATCGCGGGACTGGAGCCGAAAGTGCCGCAGCGCAGCTCGCACAAACCGGGGCCGCGTTTTAATAAAGCGGGCAACGGCGGCAGGGGTGGTTATGCGGGACGGGGTGCAGGGGCCGGTGCAGGCCGTCCGGCGCCGGGCACGCCCGGCGGTGCGGGGCGCTGGAACAAGCCGAGCAGCGCCGCTGCCGCGCCGCACGGCAGGCCCGATCGCGCGCCTTCGGCGTTTCGCGGGCGCTAAAGATCAGGTGATGCGATGTGTAAAAAATCAATAAAAACAAATACTTGCTGCCCGCTTCGGCGGGTGGTGAAGTTGCGCCGTCGTCCGCTCAAACGTGAAAAACGTTAGTGGTTGACGGCGGTCAATGAGGCAGCGCTGTTGGTTGATAGTGTGCAGGCCTGCGTTGCCACGAGCCATTCTTTAAGGAAAGAGGAGCAGATGATGAGGTCAATAGCGGTAACGGGTTTTTATGGATGTGTGTCGTTGTGGCTGGCGCTCGCGGGCATGACCGCCACCGCGCAGGATTACCCCACCAAGCAAATTTCGCTGGCAGTACCGTTTGCCGCCGGCGGGCCGACGGATACGCTGGCGCGCAATTTGGCTGTCGTAATGTCCCAGCAGCTCAAGCAACAGGTGGTGATTGAAAACGTCGCGGGCGCGGGCGGCACCCTTGCCGCTAACCGGGTGGCCAAGGCCAAGCCCGACGGCTACAGCTTGCTGATTGCGCATATCGGCATGGCCACCGCGCCGGCGCTGTATCGCAAGCTGCCGTTTAACCCGCTCACCGACTACGAATACATCGGCCAGGTCGCCGACGTGCCGATGACGCTGATCGCAAAAACGGGATTGCCGCCGGATAACCTGACGGAACTCATCGTCTACGTTAAAAAGAACAAGGACAAACTGAACCTCGGCAACGCGGGTCTGGGCGCGGCGTCGCATCTGTGCGGGCTGTTGTTCATGTCGCGTATCGAGGCGGATATCGTGACCATCCCGTACAACGGCACGGCGCCCGCGATGACGGCGCTGATGGGCGGCCAGATTGATCTGATGTGCGATCAAACCACCAACACCACCGCGCAGATCAAATCCGGCCGCGTGAAGGTGTACGGCACCACCACCAAGACGCGCATTCCCTCGCTGTCGATGGTGCCGACCATGGCCGAACAGGGCATGAAGGATTTTGAAGTGTCGGTGTGGCATGGCGTTTACGCGCCCAAAGGCACGCCCCAGCCGGTGATCGACAAGCTCGTCGCCGCGTTGCAAGCGTCGGTGCAGGACGCGCAATTCAAGTCGCGCATCGCCGAACTCGGGGCGCAGGCGGTGAGCAAGGACAAGGCCACGCCGGCATCGCTGGCCGCGCACTTGAAGGCCGAGATTGCGAAGTGGGATCCGATTATCAAGAAGGCGGGTGTGTACGCGGACTGATTCTTCGTCTGAATATCTGCTTGACCTGTCCCCCGCCGGCGCATGCCGCGGGGGATTTTTTATGCGCGACGCGGATTGCCTTTCGCTGCGTCTGCCAGTAGAGTAAGCGCCAGCGCGTTGCCCGGTGGTTATGCGCAAGAATCTCCTTTCTTTCCCCACGTTCCCACGCAAAATGTCAGTCGTTGAGATCGCCGTCGTTATGATCGTTATTGCCCGGGCCGCGGCATGATGCCGTTTGAACTGGCCGAGCCGCGCACGCTGCGCGAGGCCGTCACGCTGATGGAGGCGTCGTCTGCGCGCGAGCCTGCACGTGCCATCGCGGGCGGCACCGCGCTGATGCTGATGATGAAGGCCGGCGTGTTTCAGCCCGCGCGGCTGGTGAGCTTGCGCCGCGTGGAAGCGCGGCACGCGGAAATTGCCGCCACGCCGGATGGCGGTTTACGCATCGGGGCGATGGCAACCTTGTCGGCGCTCGCGCGTTCGGCGGCAGTCAAGCACGCCGCGCCGGTGATCACGCAAACGCTGAAAACGTTGTCCAATGTGCGCGTGCGCAACGTCGCCACGCTGGGCGGCCATCTCGCGCATGGCGATCCGCACATGGATTTGCCGCCGATGTTGACGGCGCTGGGCGCGCAGGTGCGCACACTGTCACCTGCGGGCGAGCGCACGCTGGCGGTGGCCGATCTGTACACGGGCTATTACGAGACCCTGCTTGCGGATAATGAACTCATCGCCGAGATCGTGGTGCCGTCGCAGGCGGGGTGGCGCGCAGCTTATATGAAAGTCACCACGCGCGCGGCCGACGACTGGCCCACGCTGGGCGTGACCGTGTCGTTGCAGATGGAAGCAAACACGGTGAAGGATGCGCGTATCGTGGTGAGCGCCGCGACCAATACGCCCGTGCGTCTTTTGGCCGCGGAAAGTGTGCTGCGTGGCGCGGCACTCGACAAAGTCACGCTCGCGCGATGCGGCGACGCGGCTGCGTCGGGCGTTGCGCTGGCCACGGATGCGCACGGCACATCCGCCTACAAGCGTGAGTTGCTGCGCGTTTATACGCAGCGCGCTCTGCAACAAGCGGTATTAACGTAAGTATTTGTTTTTATTTAACAATTTATGATAGCCCCTACCGCGACCGTTGGCCGCTCGATCCCTCGCCTGGAAGCGCACGCCAAGGTCACGGGCCGCGCCGAGTATGTGCATAACCTGCGCGTGCCCGGCATGTTGCACGCCAAAGTGGCGCGCGGCACGGTGGCGCATGGCCGCATTTTGTCGATAGACGTTGCCGCCGCGCGCGCGACGCCCGGCGTGTTCGCGGTGTATACCGGCGAAGACATCCGCCGTGTGATCGCCGAGCCGTATTACGGCCCGGCGTTTCACGATCAACCGATACTAGCGCTCGACAAGGTGCGTTATGCCGGCGAGCCGGTGGCGGTAGTGCTGGCATTGGACCCGCACGTGGCCGAAGCCGCCGCGCAAACCATCGTCGCCGAGTATGAAACGCTGCCGGCGGTGTTCGACGAAATCGAAGCCATGACCTCGAAGGCGGTGGTGCATGACGTATTGAAACCCGCCGGCACGTTTGCCGATTTGAAGCATCTGAAAAACAAAAGCGGCACCAACATCGCGCTGGATTTTCATCTGCGCCGGGGCGACGTGGTCAAGGCGTTCGCCGAGGCCGATCATGTGTTCGAGCACACCTTCCGCACGCAGCAGGTGCTGCATCTGCCGCTGGAGCCGTTCGCCACGGTGGCGATACCCGGTCATGACGTGCTGACCTTGCACAGCTCGACGCAAAGCCCGTCGTTTATTCGTATAGAAATCGCGCGCCTGTTCGGCTGGCCCGAGAATAAAGTGCGGGTGAAAGTGCCGTACCTGGGCGGGGGGTTCGGCGCGAAGGTGTATATCAAGAGCGAGGCGCTCGCCGCCGCCTGCGCCATGCTCTCGCAGCGGCCAGTGAAATTCGCGCTGACGATGGAAGAACAGTTTTACATGATTACCAAGCACGCCACCACGTTGCGTATAAAAAGTGGCGTAACAAAGAAAGGTCGTATTACGGCGCGCGAATGCGAAGTGTGGTGGAACGGCGGTGCGTATGCCGACATCGGCCCGCGAGTCACACAGAAATCAGGTTTTACCGCCGCTGGGCCGTACGAGATCGACAATGTGCTGATTGATTCGTATGCGCTCTACACCAATCTGCCGGCGGCAGGCGCGCTGCGCGGCTTCGGCATACCGCAACTGGTATGGGCGTATGAGAGCCATACCGACATGATCGCGCGTGAACTCAACATCGATCCGCTGGAAATTCGCCGCAAGAACCTGCTGCGCGAAGGGCGACCGCAAGCCACCGGCACGCTGATGCATGATGCCGCACTGGATCAGGTGCTCGAACGCCTGGCCACGCGCATGCAGTGGGAGAAATCGTTCGATCACGGTACAGAGAAAAAACGCCGCGGACGCGGCATCGCCATCGGTTTCAAGGCCAGCATTTCGCCCACCACCTCGATGGCGATAGTGAATCTCAACGCGGATGGAAGCTGCAATTTATACAGCAGCACGGTGGACATGGGCCAAGGCTCCGACACCGCGATGGCGCAGATGGTGGCCGAGGTGATGGGCATCGCGGTGGAAGTGATTACCGTGGTGCATCCCGACACCGATGTCACGCCGTACGACATGGCCACCCTTGGTTCGCGTTCGACATTTCACATGGGCCACGCGGTGAAAAACGCCGCCGAAGACGCACGCGACAAATTGTTTGCGCTGGCGCGCGAAGTGGGCCTGTCGGCGGAGACCACGCCGATACCCGATATCTTCAAAAAGAAATACGGCATGCAGGCCGGCAATATCGTTGGCGTCGGCAGTTTTATTCCTTCCTACAAATCGCCCGATGCCGACGGCCAGACCGACAACGCCACGCCGTTCTGGATGATCGGCGCGACGGGGGCCGAGGTCGAAGTCGATACCGAAACCGGCGAGTTCAAAGTCACGCGCCTGGTGAATCTGGTGGATGTGGGCCGCTCCATTAACCCGGCCATCGTCGAAACACAGATATCCGGCGCGACCATCATGCAACTGGGCTTTACCTTGTCCGAATGCATGAACTTCGATGCGGGGCAGGTCACCAACGCCTCGCTCGCGGACTACAAAATCCCCGGCATGCGCGATGTGCCTTTGCACATGGAAAATGAAGCTGTCGATGCCGTGCAAAAAAACGGCCCGTTCGGCGCGAAGGGTGTGGGCGAAAGCGGCACCTTCGGCGTGTCGCCCGCGATTGCCAATGCGATCGATGACGCGGTAGGCGTGCGGCTGACGTCGTTGCCGCTCACGGCGGAGGCGGTGTTTCGTGCTTTGCGTGCGAAGGCGGGCGATCCGCTGAAAAATGATTAAATGACCATGAACTCCATACGAACGATCCACTTCGCCCTCAACGGCGAACCCGTCACCGCGCAAATTGGCACGCACCAGCACCTGGTCGAGGTGTTGCAAGAACGCGGGCTGACCGGCGCGCGCGAAAGTTGTGCGCAGGGCTTGTGCGGCTGCTGCACGGTGCTGGTAAATGACGTGGCGGTGTCCGGCTGCCTGTATCTTGCAGCGTTCGCCGATGGCGCGGAAGTGCGCACCATCGAACATACCCCCGATGGCAAGCTCGACGCGGTGCAGGAAGCCTTCATTGAATGCGGCGCCTTTCAGTGCGGCTACTGCACGCCGGGGTTTATTCTGATGACACGGCAGTTGCTGGATGAGCATCCTGATCCGTCGGATGACGATATACGCCATTACCTCTCCGGCAATCTGTGCCGCTGTGCGGCGTACCCCGAGATCATCAAGGCGGTGAAGCTGGCCGCATCCAAACGCAAATGAAGTCCACCGGCAATCCGCTCGATCTGCGCGCCTGGCTCGATATCGCGCGCAAGCTCGGCGAATTGAAAGACGTGCGTGGCGCCGACTGGAATCTTGAGTTGGGTGCGATCAGCGAGCTTAACGTCAAGATCGACTCTGCTCCGGCGTTGCTGTTCGACGAGATCAAAGATTACCCGAAAGGGTTTCGCGTGCTGACATGCAGTACCGCCAGCCCGGCACGGCTGTCGAGTCTGCTGCGTTTGGGCGAGATCAAAACCCACGCGGCGCTGGTGCATAAGCTGCGTGGTTTGCCGAAAACATGGCAGGCCGCCGCACCGAAGTTCGAGCCGGTGATTGCTGAAAAAGGCCCGGTGTTCGAGAACATTCAATCGGGTGACGCGGTTGATTTGAATACGTTTCCTGCGCCGTTGTGGCACGAGAAAGACGGCGGGCGTTATATCGGCACCGGCTGCATGGTGGTGACGCGCGATCTGGAAAGCGATAGCGATTGGGTGAATGTCGGCACTTATCGCGTGCAGATGCACGACCGCAACACCGTCGGGCTCGACATGATTCCGGGCAAGCACGGCGCGCAGCAGTACGACAAACACATGAAGGCGGGCAAGCCGTTCCCCGTGGTGATTGTATGCGGCGCCGACCCGCTGGGTTATCTGATTTCCGGTATCGAAGTGCCGTACGGCATGTGTGAATACAACTACATTGGCGCAATACTGAACGAGCCGGTGTCGGTGGTGCGCGGCGAAGTCACCGGTCTGCCGTTTCCGAGCGGCGCGGAAATCGTGCTCGAAGGCTGGGCGCATCCGGGTGACGAGCGCATCGAAGGCCCGTTCGGCGAATTTCATGGCTACTATCCGGGCAAGGCGGCGACCGCGCCGGCGGTGAAAATCGAACGTGTTTATTTCAGAAATCAGCCGATCATTGTCGGCAGCCCGCCCGCGAAGCCGCCGAATGATTACTCCTATTCCAAGGCGGTGATGCGTTCTGCGCTGCTGCTGGATGCACTCGCGGCCGCGGGCGTGCCCGACGTGGCGAACGTGTGGGCGCACGAAATCGGCGGCGCACGCATGTTCAACGTGGTGGCGATCAAGCAACGTTACGCGGGCCACGCGCGCCAGGCCGGGCATATCCTCTCGCAGTGTGGCGTGGGCGCATATATGTCGCGTTACTCGGTGGTGGTGGATGAAGATATCGATCCGTCGAATCTGCAGGAGGTGATGTGGGCAGTAGCCACGCGCACCGATCCCGAAATCGATATAGACATTATCAAGCGCGGCATGGGTTCCAAGAACGACCCGATGTCGATTGCCTACCGGTATGATGCGCCGCTCACCTCCAAGGCGGTGATCGATGCCTGCCGGCCGTATGATTTTTTGCAGACGTTTCCGGAAGTGGCCGAAGCGAGCAAGGAATTGCAGGATGCGGTGCGGGTTAAGTGGAAGGAACTTTTTAAAGGATGAAGGGTTTTCATCCTTTGTATAACGGAGAGCAAATGAATCGACTATTGGCAATTTTCATCATGGCACTGCCACTCGTGGCCCATGCCCAAGACTACCCCGCCAAATCCATCCGCGTGCTGGTATCGTTTGCACCGGGCGGGGTGGTGGATACCTCCACGCGCATCGTCACCAGCAAAATCACCGAAACGCTGGGCTGGCATTTCGTGGTGGATAACCGTCCGGGCGCCAACGGCTTTATCGGCGCGGCGGCGGCGGCGAAGGCGAATCCCGACGGATACACCCTGCTGTCGGCGCACACCGGCGAATTCGCGGTGAACCCGGTGATGTTCAAAACCTTGCCCTACGATCCCGAAAAAACATTCGAGCCGGTGATTATGCTGAGCGATGCGCCGATGCTGATCGTGGTGAACATCCAGTCGCCGATCAACAGCATCAAGGATTTGATCGCGGCGGCGCGCGCCAAGCCCGGTTCGATTACCTTCGGCTCGCCCGGCACGGGGTCGGTGAACCACATGGCTAGCGAATGGCTGGCGGCGGCGGCGGGCGTGAAAATGACGCATGTGCCGTATAAAGGCGGCGCGCCGGCGGTGGTGGCGGTGGCGACCAATGATGTGACGTTCACGGTGGCGGGCATGCCGGGCGTGTCGCCGCATTTGCAGGGCAAGCGCGTCAAGGTGCTGGGCATCACCACCGCCAAACGCTCGCCGATGGTGCCCGACTATCCCACGGCGCAGGAAATGGGCGTGCCCGGCGTGGATGCGTCGATCTGGGTGGGGTTCTTCGTGCCCAAGGCGACGCCGCGGCCCGTCATCAACAAGCTCTACAGCGCATCGGCGGAGGTGTTAAAGCGCACGGAAGTCAAAGACCGCCTAGCCGCGGTGGGCGGTGCGGAAGCGGTGGCCACCGACGGCGCGGCTTTCAACGCGCGTATCAAGAGTGATATCGAGCGCTACAAAAAAGTGGCGCAGCAGGTCGGCATCAAACCGGAATAACGCACTATTCGTCAGTCAATATTGACGAAGATGCCGCGCGGCGACAGAATGATCTTCACGATTTCCAGGGAGTGTTTATGATCCGCAAGTTAGGCTTGGCCGTGGTTTGTTTCGCCGGGTTTTCCGCTGCGTCATTCGCGCAGGATGCCCCGGCAGGCGATGCCGCGCGCGGCTTCAAGGCGTATACGCATCATTTGTGCGATACCTGCCATGGCAGCGTGGGGCAAGGCGGCGAGCGCGGCGCGGGGCCGAAAATCGCGCCGGGCGTGTGGCCCTACCCGGCGTTCGCGCAACAGACGCGCAAGCCGCGCCAGGTGATGATTCCGTACTCGGAAAAAACCTTGCCCGAAAAGGACCTGGTGGACATTCACGCTTACTTGCGCACCATCAAAAACCCGCCGGCGGCGAAGGACGTGCCGTTGTTGAAGGATTTTTGAGTTCGTGAAGCGTGAGGTGGCGTGCCACTGGTGTTACGCCTCACGCTGTAAAAAGCGCTACCGTCCCTGACAAACCGCGTCCACCAGCGCGGGCCGTCCCTGTTTCACCACCGCGATCGCACGCTGTAGCGCCGGCCCCAGTTTGGCCGGGTCGCTGATCGGGCCTTCCGCCCACACCCCCATGCTTTGCGCCAGCTTGGCGAAGTCGATATCGGGGTTGGTGATTTCGGTGCCGATGCGCGCGGTGTGCTGCGGGCGGTTGTGAATCGCCGCCATGCGCGCCACGTGCATGATTTCCTGATGGTAGCAACGGTTGTTATGCATCACGATCAGCATCGGGATTTTGTGATGCGCCATGGTCCACAGCGCCCCCGGCGCGTACATCGCATCGCCGTCGGGCTGAAAGTTCACCGATAGTATGCCGCGATCACGATTGGCGAGCGCCGCGCCCACGGCAGCCGTCATGTAATAACCCTGACCCGCGCCGCCGGTGCCGCCGAGCATCTGGTGATACTCCGTGGTCGGCCACAGCCGGCGCGCCCAGGCGATGCGGTCGCTGGTGACCAGCGACCATTTTTCATTCTTGATGACCTGCCAGGTTTCCGCCGCCAGCCGCGCGGTGGATATCGGCGAAGCATCCCAGCCCAGCGTGGCGGCTTCTTTGTCGCGCGCGCGCATCTCGTCGTGCATCTTCTTGTAGGCCGCGCGCCGCTGGCCGACGGCGGCAGCGTTGGGGCCGACGCGTTTGATGGCTTCGATCAGATCGGGCAGCGTTGCCTGCACGTCGCCGCCGATGGGCAACTCCACTGCCTGGTGGCGCTGGAAATCCTGAAAGTTTGATTTCAGGTACACCTCGCGCATGCCGATGGTGATGATCTTCGCATCGGGCTTGATGTTGCTGCGATAGGTTTTGTACGGATCGGCGAACGAATTCATGTTGCCCCACGGGTCGCCCACTTCGAGCAGCAGTATCACGTCGGCGTCGCGCAGCAGCGTTTGCCGCAGGAACGAGCAATCGAGATCGTGCGTGTTGGGGAAATTCATGCGTTGACCGTTATCGATCACCGGCGCGCCCAGGGCCTCCGCGAGCTCGACCATCAGCTTTACGCCCTCCTGATTACGCACCGCGCGGTCGGCGATAATCAGCGGCTTTTGCGCGGCCACCAGCATGCGCGCGGCCTCATTGAGCGCGCTGGTGTTGCCCTGAGGATGAACGATGCGCGCCATTTTCGGTATACGCAGCGCGCCCGTGGCGTGATGGTTGTCTTCTTCCTGAATATCCATATCGACGCCCACCATCACCGGCGCAAACGGCGCGGTCAGCGCGAACTGGCTCGCGCGCACGGTGGATTCCGCGAAGCTCTGCAACGAGATCGGCTGATCGTCCCACTTGATGTAGTCGCGCACCAGCGCACCGGGGTCCTGCACGCTGTGGTTCCATTCGACGCCGGGCCGCCGCGTGTCGGAGCGCAGCCCGTTGCCTGAAAGGATCATCATCGGCGCGCGGTCGCACCACGCGTTGTAAACCGCCATCGTCGCGTGCTGCAAACCCACCGTGCCATGCACCATCACGCCCATCAATTCGCCAGTGGCCTTGCCGTAGCCGTGCGCCATGCCGGCGGCGGCCTTCATACTGCCGACTGCACTCACAGAAATCACCCGGCTCACCCCGATCGACTTGAGGGCTCACTAATGGTGTCCCGATCAAGCGTAATAGTCACCTTCTCTTTTGCCATACTTGACACCCTACCTGTATTTTTGTGGAGTTGGGCGACCTGCCACAGTCGAATGGCTACGGGCACGGTTGGACCGATTGGCAAGCGAGAGCACTGGACCCTAAGTAACTACGAGGCTTAGA
>JANPOH010000573.1:0-2880 GCA_031427895.1 Betaproteobacteria bacterium | reverse complement strand
ATCGACCCAAAACTGTCTAAAGATGTCAGCACCATCACCTTGTCGTACACGTTTTTCGAAGTGGGTGGCAAAACGCCAGCGGCTCCTGTCGCTGCGTTAAAGCCGGTGGCGCGTGCGCGCGATCTCGAACGCCGCGCGCGCCACGCGCTGGGCGCCCTTGCGCGTGACCACGCGCGAGCCGATGGAAATTTCATCGTTGGGGCGAAATTCGCCCGCGCCCGCGACGACGGTATCGGAGGACTGTAAACCCTCGGTCACTTCGCGCAAGAAAACAATATCGACATTCTTATGCACCGACGGAATATTCGGATACGACTTCACCGGCTTGATGTTTGCATACAACTCAAACCGTTTACGCACCGGCGGCATGATCCACGTCGGGTCGTTACGCGGATAGGCGTTATGGCCAATGGGGCCGCACAGCCAGCCGTCGATTTTTTCCAGCTCGGCTTGGGTCTGCAACGGGAAGGTATGCCCGTGCAGTTGGTGGCCGCGCAAACCGATGGCGTGATCGCTCCATTGAATCGCCAGCCCTGTTTTCGCCGCCGCCGCTTTCATCACCTTGACCGCTTCGGGCACCACTTCCAGCCCGATGTCGTCGCCCAGCAGAATCCCGATTTTCAGCACACACGCTCTCCCTGAATTAAACGTGCGAAAGTATAGCAGCCGCCGTTCTGGTACAGCGGTTGACATGGCCGCGATTTGCGGCAAACTTGCCGCCAGTAATAACACCGGAGGAGCGCCCAATGCACGTCACACAACACTTGATCGCCGTCGCTACGATGGCAACACTGCTTGCACCAACAGCCACGCACGCACAAGGCTACCCCAACAAATCCATCCGCGTGATCGTGCCGTTTCCGCCCGGCGGCGGCGTGGATTTTGTCGCGCGCGTGGTCGGCCAGGAGTTAACCAAACGCATCGGCCAGCAAGTCGCGGTCGATAATCGCGCGGGGGCCAACGGCATCGTCGGGCTGCAAGCGCTGATGGCAGCCCCCCCCGATGGCTATACCGTTGCCGCAGTATCAGCCGGGCCGCTGGCGATCAATCCGCATCTTTACGCCAAGCTGCCGTACAACACGCTGCGCGATTTCACCCCGATCGCCAACATGATTAACTTTCCGCTGATGCTGGTGGCGCACCCGTCGCTGCCGGTCAAAAACGTGAAAGACCTGATCGCGCTGGCGAAAGCGCGCCCCAATGAAATCACCTATTCGCATCCCGGCATCGGCAATACCGGGCACATTGCGGGCGAAGTATTTAACTCAGTGGGCAATGTCAAAACCACGGGCATTCCGTACAAAGGCACGGCGCCGTCGGTGATCGCGGTGCTCTCCGGTGAGGCGCATCTGACCTACAGCAGCATCCCCACCGCGCTGCCGCATATCCGCGCCGGCAAGCTGCGCGCGCTCGGCGTGGGCAACGCCAAGCGCATGCCGTCGTTGCCGGAATTCCCCACCGTCGCCGAAGCGGGCTTGCCCGGCTACGAGGCTTATGCGTGGGCCGGCATGCTCGGCCCCGCCAATATGCCGAACGACATCGTGCAGCGCCTCGCCCGCGAGATCGTCGCTGCCGTGAACAGCAAAGAGGTGACCGATCGCATGTTCAACGAAGGCACCGTGCCCACGCCGCAAAACCCGGAAGAATTCACTGCCTACATCAAATCCGAAATTCAAAAATGGGGCGAGGTGCTACGCAAGGCCAATATCAAGGTAGAGTAGCCATTGTTTAAATATCCTTTAAAAACATATAGTTAAATGAAAAATTGAAACGTGGCCCCCTGCTGGATCGGCACGGGGGTTCTGCTATTCTCGACAGCCATCATCGGTTACCCATCACGACTTCACCACATCAATACTGCGGAGATACCCATGAAATACAAACCTCACCAAGCCAAGGAAGCCGCCAAGGAAATGCTGCGCGGCGTGTGGACCGCACTGCCGACCAGCTTTATCGACGACGATCGGCTCGACGAAAAAGGCATTGCGTCGAACCTTGAGCACTGTATCAGCGGCCTCAAAATCGACGGCCACTACTGCATCGGCAACGTCGGCGAGTTCTGGGCGATGACCAACGAAGAACGCATGCGCGTGGTTGAAATCAACGTCGAGGTCAACCAAGGCCGCGTGCCGCTGATCGCAGGCTGCCATCATCAAAATCCGTTCGAAGCCGCCAAACTTGCCAAACACGCGCAGGATGCCGGCGTCGATTTCGTTATCGTCCTCACGCCCTACATGGCCGCGCGCGGCGACGATGCGGTGTTTGACTACTACAAGGCCGTCGCCGACCGCGTGGATATCGGTATTTGCCTGTTTAACACCAATCAGGGCCATCCGCTGTCGGCGAAACTCGCACAGCGCCTCGCCGCTATCCCCAACATCTGCGGCTACAAGCAGGGCGTATCGGGCATGGCCGCGGCCACCACGCTGCGTAATACCGTCGGCAACACCATCGAAGTCAGCGTCGCCGAAGAAGCGCCGTGGCTCTACAACGTCGCGGTGTGCGGCGACCACTGGCTGCTCAACTACTGCCCGCATCTGGATCAAGTGCCCGGCTATCTGCCGGTACGCGACTACACCCACGCCGCGCAACAAGGCGACATGAACAAGGCCGTCGAAATCTGCAAGAGCATCGAACCGCTGCGCGCCACACTCGGCCGCTGGATCCCCGGCTACGGCAGCAGCAATCGCATGGCCATCGCCGAACAAAAATACTGGATGGAACTCGTCGGCATGGTCGGCGGGCCGGTGCGTGCGCCTTGTGCCGAGATGACTGAAGAGAACAAGAAGGCGATGAAGGCGGACCTGGAGGCTACGGGATTGATTGCCAAGGCTAAGGCGGGGATGGCGCCGCAGAAACGGGCGGCGTAGGTTTTCGATT
>JANPOH010000572.1:0-3623 GCA_031427895.1 Betaproteobacteria bacterium | reverse complement strand
GAATGCGTTCCACGCCCACACCGCCGCCGGGAAATTGAACGCCGTGATTACCCCCACCACACCCAGCGGATGCCACTGCTCGTAGAGACGGTGCGCGGGGCGCTCCGAGTGCATGGTCTTGCCGTAGAGCATGCGCGACTGGCCGACGGCATCGAGCGTGGCGTGTGCATCGTAGCCCGCCAGTTCTGACAGCACGCGGGCAAGCGCATCCGGCTTTTCTTCAATCAAAAACTGCCGCGCCGTGCGCGCCACGGTGCCGCGCACCGCCCACGCCGCCGCGGTGTGATTGCCCAGCTTGAGTAATCGGCCCCATAAGCCGCCCAGCTCATGCCCGCCCAGATAAGCGCGGAAATGGCGCGCGATGCTTGCCGCGTCCTGCAACTGCGGCAGCACGTCGATGAACTGGAAGATGGCGCGCCGCAACGGTTCGTCGGCGAGCGCGCGCGCAAGCAACGCGCCGCGCAGGCTGCGCGATTCGAACAGGGCAGGGGTGGCGCCGGACGCCTTGAGCAACAGTTCACCGCCGATTTCTCGGGTCAACTGCTCCAGCCGGGACAACGGTGCAGCGGGTGCGGTATCCATGGGCGCTCCTGCCAAGGCGGCGTATCACTTAGACCGGCCCCGGCGGCGGAAATTCCCCGCGAGGGACTTCCCCGCGGCAGCTACGGCGGCGGCAACAACACTCGCCGCGGCGACCCGGAATAACGCCGCGATTGGCCGGCGCGGACGTCTTCGCCGTGATCCGTTCTTACACCGACATCACCACGCCCGAAGGCCGCGCCAGGGTGCTGGCGGCGTGCCCCGCGCCGGACATACTGGTGAACAACGCCGGCGGCCCGCCGCGCGGCGATTTTCGCGAGTGGGACGAGGCCGACTGGATGAAGGCGGTCAACGGCAACATGATTACGCCGATCATGCTCATCAAGACGGTGGTCGATGGCATGATCGCGCGCAAGTTCGGCCGCATCGTCAACATCACCTCCAGCTCGGTGAAATCGCCGATCCCCGAACTCGGCATGTCCAACGGCGCGCGCGCCGGCGATCCATTTGAATTCGGCGAAGCGTGCGCGTTTTTGTGCGCGACGTCGTCGGGATACATCGTCGGGCAAAACCTGCTACTCGACGGCGGGGCGTTTAACTCGACCCTGGGATAAGGCTAAGGCTACTCCAGCATGATTCGCTGCGCGCGGATCACCCGCCCCCAACGCTCGATCTCGGCCTTGATCCACTGATCGAATTGCGCGGGCGTGCCGGCGGCGGTTTCGAGGCCCAGTTCGGCGAAGCGTGATTTCACGTCAGGCTGCGCCAGCACCTTGGCGCTTTCCGCATTCAGCCGCGTGATGATGTCCGCCGGCAGCTTCGCCGGCCCCAGCAAGCCCACCCACGACTCCGCGCGAAAATTCGGATACACGCTCATCATGGTCGCCACGCCGGGCAGCGCGGCGGAGGGCTTCTCGGACGTGACGGCAATCGCACGCAGGCGTTTGCTGCGTACGTGCGGCGCGGCGGTCGATACCGTGGGAAACATCGCATCCACATGGCCGGCGATCAAATCGGTGATCGCGCCGCCCGCGCCTTTGTACGGCACGTTAGTGACATCGACGCGCGCTTCGAGCTTGAGCAGCTCCATCAGAAGCCGCGCCGGTGAACCCGGCCCGACGCTGGCGAAGTTGAGCGCGCCAGCTTTGCTTTTGGCGAGCACAACCAGTTCATGCACCGATTTCGCCGGCACGCCGGGGTTCACCACCAGCACCAGCGGGCCGCGCACCAGCAGTGAAATCGGCGCGAGATCGGCCACCGTGTTGTATTCCAGATCCCTGAACAAATGCGGATTGGTGGCATGGCTGTCGAAAACCGCGAGCAGGGTATAGCCGTCCGGCGCGGCGCGCACCGCCGCCGCCGTGCCCAGCGTGCTGCCCGCGCCGACGCGATTTTCCACGATGAATTGCTGCGCGAAGGCTTCGGAGAGTTTTGCCGCGACGATGCGCGCACTGACATCCGCCAAACCGCTGGGCGCGTTGGGCACGATGATGCGCACGGGTTTGGCGGGGTAGGGTTGTGCAAATACGGTTCCGCTAACCCATGCGCCGGCAATCAGGACAAAACGTTTCATGGGCCGGGTTCTCACGGTAAGTGCGCGTAATTATACCGGCGGGCCGTGGGACAGCGGGAGGCCCGTCATGGTAAAGTTTTTTTGTGATCTGCACGGATCCGTGTGCATCGATACCCGCCCCTCACCCTGGCCCTCTCCCCGTAAACGGGGCGAGGGGATTTGTTGGGTGGGCACGGTCACCCCCGAGGAAATCCATGAGCATCCGACCCATTCCCATCCGCGACAATAAGAACGTGCGCGATCAAGTCAGCCCGAAGAATGGCAACTGCGCTGCGAACTTGCCGCCGCGCATCGGCGTCTATGATGCCAAAAGCCGTGATTGGACGGCGGGTATGGCACTGGCGGACAAGCTGTTTCCGGAATACAAAAACTGATTTAGAACAATAGGTAACAAAAAAGGTAACAAAAAATGTCGAACTTTAAACTGTTGAACTACGCGGACACCAATGGCGCACCGCGCGCGGGTATTCTAATCAACGACAACGGCGTGCTGGATCTGCGTGATGCCCTGCCCTACATTCCATGGTCGGCCTCCACGCTCGCGGTGTTGAACGCGTGGGACGAAGCCGCGCCCGCGCTGCACGCACTGGCCGCGACACCGCGCGGCAAGCAGTTGCCGTTGGCCTCCGTAAAATTAATGGCGCCGATTTATTATCCGCCAGCGATTTACTGCACCGGCGCCAACTACATGGCGCACGCCGAAGAAATGTCCGCCGAAGGCGCGGGCGTGGACAAAGCCACCACGCAACCCTATCTGTTTTTGAAATCCGCGCAGCACTGCATGATCGGCCCCAACGATGCCATCATGCTGCCCAACACTTCCAAGAAAGTTGACTGGGAAGCCGAGTGCGCCGTGGTCATCGGCAAAAAAGGCCGCAACATCAGCATCAATGATGCGATGAAACACGTCGCCGGTTACACCATAATGAACGACATCTCCGCGCGCGACCTGTCGCGCCGCCCCGACTGGCCGCGCTGGAACATCGACTGGTTCGGCCACAAAAATTTCGAGACCGCCGCCCCCATGGGCCCGTGGATCACCCCCGCCGATCAGGTGCCCGACATCACCCAGTGCCGATTGCAACTGTGGGTGAACCAGGAAAAAATGCAGGACACGCTGGTGGATAAACTGATTTTCAATATCCCCGAGTTGATCGAATATCTGAGCCGCCGCATGACGCTGCTGCCGGGTGATGTGATCGCCACCGGCACGCCTTCAGGCGTGGGCCGTCCGCGCGGAATTTTCTTGAAGCCCGGTGACAGAGTTCGAGTTGAACTGGATTGTGTAGGGACGCTGGAAAATCCGGTGGAGCAGGGGGTTTAATACAAAGTGCCCGCGCGTATCCCGTTGACAACATGTAGCCATACGGCTACAGTGGCAGCTTGATTGAAATCCGCAAAACCGAGTTGTTCGTGCAATGGCTCGACCGCCCCAGGGCAAGGACATCAAAACCGCGCTACGTCTAGCACGCCATTTATTGGATTAGCCCACATGCGCAAAACCGTTACC
>JANPOH010000571.1:0-16062 GCA_031427895.1 Betaproteobacteria bacterium | reverse complement strand
GCCATTGTGGAGGATGACGCCTCGGCCCGGGAAAACCTGGCCGCGTACATCCACGGCACGCCGGGGTTTGCCTGCGTGGCGGCCTGCGCGCGTTGCGCTGCTGCCCGCCAGTAGATTAACTTTGTCCACCAGACCAAAATTCAATGCCTGAGATTCCCCGCCGAAGGCCAGGTCAGGGGCTGTTACTCCCGGTACAATTTCAACCGTCGCCCCTGCGGAAACAGCGCCCTTGTTCGCGGTCACCTCTTTCAACACATTCATCGCCGCGGTGACTCTGGCATCCATCAAGGTAGCCGATTCAGTAAGCAAACGTTGCACCGAATTCAATTCCGCGGTGACTTTATCCGTTGCCGCTTTTTCCTGGTCTTTATAGCCGCTAAAAGCCAAAGCCAAAGCGAACCCCGTAATCAACACAATCGCCGAGACAACGATCGACCCGATAATTTTGGTTTTAAAACTCATTGCCATGCGACTTCTCCTTAAGAAATTTCAGTAGTTATTTAGTGGCGTTGAGTTGGTGAATCAACGCGGTAAATGCTTCGACCAGGTCTTTTCTGTCCGCCTGAACCAGGTTAACAACCGGCTTTAATTCATTGCGAATATCAGCCACGCTTTCCGCAGCCTGAATCGCACGCGAAAATTGCGGATCATTCGGAAAGTGATCCAGGCAAAAATCGCCGAGCAAGAACTGCGCCTCGATGAAATCGACCTCATCGTCGAGCCGCCAAGCGTGCTTGCGATTACTGTCCGCTGCTTTGTCCATACATTCACCTGTTTGTTTGTTCCCAACGCCAAACCATGCCGTTGTAGCGGCACTGCCTATGCCTATTTAAACGAGGCCGGAGTGTAGCGTACCATGCATACCAATGTGTCATGAGCTGGTAAACAATGTGTAACCATTTTGTAAATTTGTCAGGTATCGGCTTGCAGTTTGCCGCGGTCGGCGCGGCAAGGTATCACAAGGCGCGGGCCGCGAAGCGCGGACATGAACTGTTCACGGATTGGTTTACCGAGGATGCGGCGCCCCGATAGATACCCGGCGCAATGGCCGGACGAAATCGGAATGACTCCCGTTATTCTGGCGAAGGCCAGAATGACGTTCCCGGGGTTTTCACAGTTTCCTACTAAACGCCGACGCTACTCCGCCCGCGCGCCCGACTCCTTCACCGCCTTGGCAAAGCGCTGCACTTCACTGCGTATGTGTCTGCCGAACTGCTCCGGCGAGCCGACCGCCGCATCAAAGCCGTGCGCGACCACTCGCTCGGCAATCACCGGCTCTTTCATGATGCGCGCGATTTCCGTGTAAAGCCGGTTGACGCGGTTCGCCGGCGTGCCCGCGGGCGCGACGATGCCCACCCAGTTGCTCAACACAAAATCCTTGTAGCCCTGCTCCGGCAGGGTGGCGACATCGGGCAATTGCGGGTGGCGCTTTTCCGCCATGGCGCCGATGGCGCGCAGGCGTCCCGCCTTGACGGAAGGTGCGATGTCGGTGATGGCGTTAATCATCATCTGCACCTGGCCGGAAATCAAATCCACGGTCGCCGGGCCGCCGCCTTTGTACGGCACATGTATCGCCTCAAAGCCCGCCGCGCGACTCAGCATCTCGCCCGACAGATGGCTGATGGTGCCGATGCCGCCGCTGCTGAAACGAATGGGCTTCGTCTTGGACACCGCCACCAGATCGCTCACGCCGCGCGCGTTGACGCCCGGATTGATCGCCACGATCAGCGGCGAGGTCGCGAGCAATATCACCGGCGTCAGATCGCGCTCCAGGTTGTAGCCCAATTTTGCATACAGCGATTGCGAAATCGCCTGCGCGGTGCTGATGTTAAGCACGGTGTGGCCGTCGGGCGTGGCTTTCGCCACCAGCTCGCTGCCGAGGTTGCCGCCCGCGCCGGGGCGGTTGTCCACGATCACGGTAACGCCCAGCACCTCGCCCATGCGCTGACTGAGGATGCGTGCGATGGCGTCGTTGACGCCGCCGGGCGGGAACGCGACGACATAGCGGATCGGGCGCGTGGGATAGGTTTGATTGTCAGCCGCGTGCGCGGTGGTGCCTGCAAGCATTGCAAAACTCAGCACGCTGATTACGGGATTGAATTTCATCGCGGTCTCCACCGGGAGGTTTGTGATGGGTCTCACCCATCCTGTGGTGTTTGTTTCAGGGCATCACGATTTTTTTAGTTTCGCAAACGCCAGCGCCATGGCACTCGGCGCTTCCGGCGCTTGCCGCCCGCTGTCCCGTGCGCCGCCGCCTCGTCCGTCGTTGGCACGCCCCGCGCCACGATCATTGCCTGCGCCTGCCGTCGCCATCGCTTGGCGCGGTTGCGCGCGCGATGCCGCAGTGTCATCCAGCCGCATGGTGAGCGCAATGCGTTGCCGCTTCACGTCCACTTCCAACACTTTGACTTTGACGATCTGGCCGGGCTTGACCACTTCATGCGGGTCTTTGACAAACTTGTTCGCCAACGCCGACACATGCACGAGGCCGTCCTGATGCACGCCGACATCGATAAACGCGCCGAACGCCGCCACGTTAGTAACCACGCCTTCGAGAATCATGTCGGGGCGCAGGTCATTGAGTGATTCGATGCCATCCTGAAAAGTGGCGGTTTTGAATTCGGGGCGCGGATCGCGGCCGGGTTTTTCGAGCTCGGCGAGGATATCGCGCACCGTCGGCACGCCGAATTTTTCATCAATAAAATCAACGGCTTGCAATCCCTTTAGCGCTTCTGGATGGCCCATCACTTCAGTGATGCTTTTGCCGATGCGCGCCAGAATGCGCTCCACCACGGGGTACGCCTCCGGGTGTACCGACGAACGATCCAGCGGGTTGGCCTTTTTATCCGAGACATTGAGACGCAGAAAACCGGCAGCCTGCTCAAAGGTTTTATCGCCGAGGCGCGGCACTTTGCGCACGCCATTGCGGTTTACAAACGGCCCGTTGGCATCGCGATACTCGACGATGTTTTTCGCCAGCACGGCGTTAAGACCCGACACGCGCGCAAGCAGCGGCGCGGACGCGGTGTTCAGATCCACGCCCACCGCGTTGACGCAATCTTCCACTGTCGCATCGAGCGAGCGCGCCAGCGCGCGCTGATTCACGTCGTGCTGATACTGGCCGACGCCGATGGCCTTGGGGTCGATTTTCACCAGTTCGGCCAACGGGTCTTGCAAACGCCGCGCAATTGACACCGCGCCGCGCAGGCTCACGTCGAGATCGGGAAACTCCGCTGCCGCAAACGCCGACGCGGAATACACCGATGCGCCCGCCTCGCTCACCACGATTTTGCTGACTTTCTGTTCCGGATTGTGCATCGCCACCAGCCTGATTAACTCGATCGCGAGCTTGTCGGTCTCGCGGCTGGCGGTGCCGTTGCCTATCGAAATCAATTCCACGCCGTGCTGCACCGTGAGGCGCGTCAATGTCGCCAGCGCGCCCTGCCAGTCGTTGCGCGGTTGATGTGGATACACTGTTGCGGTGTCAAGCAGCTTGCCGGTGGCGTCCACCACCGCCACTTTGCAGCCGGTGCGTATGCCCGGATCAAGCCCCATTACGGCTTTCGGGCCGGCGGGCGCGGCGAGCAGCAACTCATGCAGATTGCGGCCGAATATCTTGATCGCCTCGGCTTCCGCGGCTTCGCGCAATTGCAGCATCAGATCGCTGCTGATGTGCAACTGCGCCTTCACGCGCCAGGTCCAGCGGCACACGTCAGCCAGCCACTTGTCGGCGGGCCGGCCGCGATCTTCAATGCCGAAATGCGCCGCGACCATCGCTTCGCACGGGTGCGGCGTCAACGCATCCAGTTCCGCGCCCAGCCCCAGCGTAACCGTCAGCACGCCCAGCGCGCGCCCGCGAAACAGCGCCAGCGCGCGATGCGACGGAATGGTGCGAAACGTTTCGATGTAGGCGTAGTAGTCGCGAAATTTTTCTTCCTCGGCCATTTCCTTGCCGGCCACCACGGTGGAGGTCAGGAAGCCTTGCGTCTGCATGCGCGTACGCAGCTTGGCCAGCAGATCGGCGGTTTCGGCAAAGCGCTCGGCAAGGATATCGCGCGCGCCTTCGAGCGCGGCCTTGGCATCGGGAACGTTGATCGCCTCGGCGTCGCCGGCGGCGGGTTTTACGTTGATATATTTCGCCGCCTCAAGCTGCGGCTCCAGCGTGGGGGCGGCAAACAGCGCATCCGCCAGCGGCTCCAGCCCGGCCTCGCGCGCGATCTGCGCCTTGGTGCGGCGCTTGGGCTTATACGGCAGGTATAAATCCTCCAGCACCTGCTTGGTGGCGGCGGATTCGACTGCGAGTTTCAGCGCGTCGGTCAGCTTACCCTGCTCGGCAATCGAGGCAATGATCGCCGCGCGGCGGTCTTCGAGTTCACGCAGATAGATCAGCCGTTCTTCGAGATTACGCAAATGCGTGTCGTCGAGATTGCCGGTGGCCTCTTTGCGGTAGCGCGCGATAAACGGCACGGTGGCGCCTTCGTCGAGCAATGCAACGGCTGCGGCTACCTGATTGGGGTTTACGCCGAGCTCCCTGGCTATGAGTTGAACAATCTTGATCTGTGCGGCATCTGCTACGCTGGGGACAGTGGTGGGCATTGAGCGCTTCTGAGAAAATTAAGGGAATAAATTTTAGCGAGCGCGGCATTCTGCCACAGATTCATCACGTAAAATCCGCGCATGCCTGCCGCTATTCATTGCAACACCTGCCGCGCCAACTGCTGCAAACTCGAAGTGATCCTCATGGGCGAGGATGACATCCCCGATCAGTTCACACAGGTTGATCGCTGGGGCGGGCATGTCATGGCGCGCCTGGATGACGGCTGGTGCGCCGCGCTCGACCGCGATACGATGTTGTGCCGCATCTACGAGCGCCGCCCCGGCGTGTGCCGCGACTATGAAATGGGCGGCGGCGATTGCCTGATCGAACGGCTCACACTCACAAACACTAGCCCCCACTCATGACACAAATGAAAAGCGAAATCCGCGACGGCATGCACATCGACTGGGATGCGCCGATCACCATGGACGATGGCGTCGTGATGCGCGCCGACGTGTTTCGCCCGCTGAACGACGGGCAATACCCGGTGATCCTGACCTACGGCCCGTACGCCAAGGGCCTCGATTTCAAAGAGGGCTACAAAAGCCAGTGGGCGCGGCTCATCAAGGCCGTGCCCGAAACGCTCGAAGGCTCCAGCAACAAATATCAAAACTGGGAACTGGTTGATCCTGAAAAATGGGTGCCGGATGGCTACGTGTGCGTGCGCGTGGATTCACGCGGCGCGGGCCGCTCGCCCGGCGTGCTCGACAGTTGGTCGGCGCGCGAAGCGCTGGATTTTTATCACTGCATCGAGTGGGCCGGCACGAGTGCCTGGAGCAACGGCAAGGTGGGCATCAACGGCATTTCGTATTACGCAATGAATCAATGGCAGGTGGGCGCGCTGCAACCGCCGCACCTCGCGGCGCTGTGCATCTGGGAAGGCGCGTCGGATTATTACCGCGACCTGTCGCGCCACGGCGGCATCCTGTGTGATTTCCTCAACTCCTGGTACAACCGCCAGGTATTGAGCGTGCAGTACGGCGTGGGAGATCGTGGTGCGCGCAACCCGGTCACGGGCGACACCATCGCGGGGCCGGAGACGCTCACCGATGAACAACTGAAACAGAATCGCGCGGATGTCGATGGCGAAGCCTTGCGCCGCCCCTTCATCGACGACTACTACCGCGCGCGCATGCCGGATTTCTCGAAAATCAATGTGCCGCTGTTGTCGGCGGGCAACTGGGGCGGGCAAGGTCTGCATCCGCGCGGCAACTTCGAGGGCTATCTGCGCGCGGCCTCCGAACAAAAATGGCTGGAGGTTCACGGCGATACGCACTTCACGCATTTCTATAGTCAGTACGGCGTGGCGTTGCAGAAAAAATTCTTCGGTCACTTCCTCAAAGGCGAAAACACCGGCTGGGAGCAGCAGCCGCGTGTGTCGCTCAACGTGCGCTGGCCCGGCGAAACATTCGCCTTGCGCGCCGAAAACGAATGGCCGCTGGCGCGCACGCAGTGGACAAAATACTACTTGCAGCCGGATGACTTCAGCTTGGGAACGGAATCAAAAATATCAACAAAAACAATACGTTACGTAGCCAACGGCGATGGCGTCACTTTTCTCACCCCGCCCATGACGCAGGCGCTCGAAATCACCGGGCCGGTGGCGGCCAAGCTGTGGCTGTCGTCCGACACCACCGATGCGGATGTGTTCGTCGCGCTGCGCGTCTACGACCCGGCGGGCAAAGAGGTTGTGTTCATCGGCTCCAATGATCCGCGCACGCCGGTAGGGCTGGGCTGGCTGCGCGCCTCGCAACGCAAACTCGATCCGCTTGAGAGCAAGCCCTACCGCCCGTGGCACACGCACGACGAAGCGCAGCCGCTCACCCCCGGCGAGCCGGTTGAACTGGATGTTGAAATCTGGCCGACATCGATTGTGGTGCCTGTCGGCTACCGCGTGGCGTTCACCGTGCGCGGCAAGGATTACGAATTCGACGGCACCGATGCGGGCGTCGCACACGCGCCGTATCCGATGAAGGGCGTGGGACCGTTCACGCACACGCATCCGGCGGATCGCCCGCCTGAAGTTTTTGGCGGCAAAAATACGCTGCACTTCGCGGCGGGGAAAATGCCTTATGTGCTGCTGCCGGTGATACCCGCGTGAGGTGCATTTCGCCTGCCACACCCTGAGTAACAAACCGTAACTATCTGTTTATATTACATTTTTTAAATAACCCCCTGATATGAAACGAACCTTACGCATCGGTGCGGGCGCCAGCTACGCGGGCGATCGCGTGGAGCCGGCCACTCTGCTCGCCGCGCAAGGCAAGCTGGATTATCTGGTGTACGAAACGCTCGCCGAACGCACCATCGCGCTGGCGCAACTCGAACGCCTGAAAAATCCCGCTCTCGGCTACAACGAACTCCTCGCCGACCGGCTCTACGGCGCGCTGCCGCATTGCCGTCAACACGGCACGCGCATCGTCAGCAACATGGGCGCGGCCAATCCGCTGGCGGCGGCCGAACGCACCGCGGAAATCATCCGCGAACTCAAGCTCGGCCCGATGAAAGTCGCGGCGGTGCTGGGTGATGACGTGTTGCAGTACTGCCTGGAACACAAAGACACGCTCACGCTGATGGAGAACGGGCGGCCCCTGTCATCGCTCGACGGCAAAATCGTTTCCGCCAACGCCTATCTCGGCGCGGATGTGATGGTCGATGCCTTGCGCCAGGGCGCGGACATCGTGCTCACCGGGCGCGTGGGAGACTGCTCGCTGTTTCTGGCACCAATGATTCACGAATTCGGCTGGCGCATGGACGACTGGAATCTGCTCGGCAAGGGGCAGGTCGGCGCCGACATGGTGGAGTGCGGCGCCAATGTGTCCGGTGGCTTTTTCGCCGATCCCGGCTACAAGGATGTGCCCGATCTGGGCAACCTCGGTTATCCGTACCTCGACGTCGAAGCCGATGGAAGCATCGTCGTCTCCAAGGTCGAAGGCACGGGCGGCATCATCAACCGCGCCATCTGCACCGAACAAATGCTCTATGAGATACACGATCCCGCCTGCTACATCACACCGGACGTAGTGGTCGATTTCACCGACGTCACGCTCGATGAGATCGGGCCGAACCGCGTGCTCATCAAAGGCGGCCGGGGCAAGCCGCGCCCGGAGCAACTCAAGGTATCGGTGGGCATACTCGAGGGCTGGATCGGCGAAGCGATGATTACCTACGCCGGGCTGGGCGCATTGGAGCGCGCGCGGCTCGCCGAGCAGGTGGTGCGCCGGCGTCTCGAGATCGGCGGCGTGAATCTGCAGGAATTGCGCGTGGATTATTTGGGACTCAATGCGCTGCACGGCAACGCATCGATTTTGCCGAAAGAGCCGCCGTATGAAGTGTGCCTGCGTTTTGCGGGCCGCGCGCGCGAACGGCGCGATGCGATAAAACTCGCGAACGAGGTGGAAACGCTGGTGGGCAAAGGCCCGTGCAGTTCATCAATACCCGTCAAATCGATTCGCGAAGTGCTGGCGATTTATTCTTGCCTGATTCCGCGCGCGGCGATTGCGCCGCGAATCATCATGACGCAAGTCGATTAAAAATCATGCCCTTATTTTATCTGCGCGAAATCGCCCACGCGCGCTCCGGCGACAAGGGCGACACCAATAACATCGGCGTGATCGCCTACGAGCCGCGCTACTACCCGCTGCTGCTGCAATGGGTGACGCCCGCGCGCGTGAAGGCGCATTTCGGCGACCTCGTAAAAGGCGGCATCACGCGCTATGAATTGCCGAAGGTTCACGCGATAAATCTGGTGATGGAAGGCGCGCTCGGCGGCGGCGTGACACGCTCACTGTCGATTGACCCGCACGGCAAATCGTATTCGGCGCTAATCCTGACCATGGCAGTGGAGTTGCCGGACGAATGGGCGGATGAACTGCTGCGTGGCGGCCGCAAGGCGATAACGTTACGTGGTTGATTGCGTCGCGCGCGCGATGGCCTCGCCGATGCCGCCCGATGCGCCCGTCACCAACGCGATACGCCCGCTCCATCGTTTGCAGCCTTGCATGAATGCCCCCCTTGAATGTCTATAATAAGCGCTAGTCTTGACCTGTGAGGAGAGCGCATATGAGCGCCGCGGAAATGAAATTCTCGGTAAGCCTGGCGAAGGACGCGAAATTTGAACCGGGCCTGCGTCCGTTTCTCGAATACCGTGAACTCGGCATCAAACAGGCCACGCACGGCCAATTCAAGGCGCACGTGATTCGCGTAAAAAAAGGCGAAGATCACGGCAGCCTGCATAACGAACTCGATTGCTCGGACGATCTGGAGTTGCTGGAAATCACCTCGCCGGGCGATTACGCCACCGCTGCCGTTTAAAGAAAACCCTTTATAAACAAATAGATACGATACAATCACCCAAGGAGAACACTCCCGTGATGACCGACGTGCCCTTTCTCGCCATCAACACCGACACCCTCGACTGGGACGATAACGTCACGCTGTTTCAACTGCTCACCGCCGATCTGGCGCGCACGCCGCTCAGGCAACAAGGCGGCAGCGTGGCCTGCCCCAGCGGCCCCGGCCTCGGTGTTGAAGTGGATGAAGCGGCGATACGCAAGTTTCACGTCAAACAATTCTAGCCCGCATTATTCGTGACGGCGGTAATACTCATTGATACTGTGTCGGACAGCAACGCTAACACCTCACCGCGGAGTCGCAGAGACGCAGAGGTTTCGCAGAGAAGTGCTGCGAATTTCTCGGCGGGTGTTCTCCGCGCCTCTGCGCCTCCGCGGTGAATGGTTTTTTATGAATAATCCAGGTTAGGAGTGGCACATGACCAGCGTTCTTGAAGGTATCCGCGTTATCGATTTCGGCCAGTACATCGCCGGCCCCATGGCGGCCATGTTGCTGGGCGATCACGGAGCGGATGTCATACGCATCGATCCGCCGGGCGGGCCGCGCTGGAATACGCCGGCGAACGCCACCTGGAACCGCAACAAGCGCAGCATCGTCCTCGATCTGAAACATGACGCAGACCGCGACACTGCTCGCCAACTGATCGCGGGCGCCGATGTGGTGATTGAAAACTTTCGCCCCGGTGTGATGGAGCGCCTTGGACTTGGGCCAACCGCCATGACGGCGGCCAACCCGCGTCTGGTCTACTGCTCGCTGCCGGGCTTCGGCGCGGACGATCCGCGCGCACAGATCAAGGCGTGGGAGGGCGTGGTGGGCGCGGCCACCGGCGCGTATCGACCGGCTGGTCACAGCGACGACGACACGCAAAGCCGCCCGGTGTACACGGTCATTCCGTACGGCTCGGCCTATGCGGCCTTTTTGTGCGCGGTGACGGTTGCCATGGCGCTGAATGCGCGCGAGCGATCCGGCCTCGGTCAGCGCGTGGAGATTCCGCTGTTCGACGCCACCTTCACCGTGGTGGGCGCGCGCGGCCTGCTGGTCAACGGCAAGCCCGAAGCCGAAGCCGAATTCAACTGGAGCCGCCAACTGCCCTGCAAGGATGGGCGCTGGCTCATGTACGTGGCGAACAACAAAAAATTCGGCGCTTTCATCCAGAGCATCGGCATGGATAAGTGGCGCGATGCCAAACTGCCCGCGAAAGAACTCGCGCAAAAATTCGACGACGTGATGCGCGCCCGCACCGCTAAAGAATGGGAAGACATCATCGCGGACATCGGCTCCGATGGCGTGATCTGCCATTCCAGCGCGGAGTGGCTGCGCCACACGCAGGCGCTGCAATCGCAGATCATCGCCGACTACGATGACTCCGAACTGGGCCGCTTTCGCGGCCCCGGCATCAACACGCGCCTGTCGGCCACGCCGGGCGCGGTGCGCCTGCCGCGCGCGAAACCGGATACGCATCGCGCGCAAATCCTGAGCGAACTCGCGGCACGCCCATCCGCGCCGTCAAGCGGCGGCGACGTGCTGCATTCGGTGCTGCATTCGGCGCTGCAAGGCGTGAAGGTGGTGGATTTGTGCATCGTACTCGCCGGGCCCACCTGCGGGCGCACGCTGGCGGAATTCGGCGCCGATGTGATCAAGATCGACAGCCCGCACCGAAAAACCGTGCTGCGGCATAACGATATCAACCGCGCCAAGCGCAGCATCCTCATCGATCTCAAAACCAAAGAAGGGCTGGCGATCTTCTGGAAGCTGGCGGATCAGGCCGACGTGGTGTTGCAGAATTTCCGCGGCGGCGTGGCCGAACAACTGGGCATCGACTACCAACGGGTGCGCGCGCGGCGGCCCGATATCGTTTACGGCTCGATGAATACGTTCGGTCATATCGGCCCCTACGCGCACCGGCCCGGCCACGAGCAAATTGGCCAGGCGGTGTCGGGCATGCAGGTGCGCTACGGCTCGGGAAAGCCGGCCACCGCGCCGTTCGCCGCCAACGATTACGGCACCGGCCTGATGGCCTGTTACGGCGTGGCGCTGGCGCTGTTGCACCGGCGCCGCACCGGCGAAGGACAGTTCGTCGACAGCGCGCTGGCCTACACCGCCACGATGCTGCAATCGGCGCTGTTGCAGGATTACCAAGGCAAACAATGGGACGAACCGCACGGTCAGGACGCCACCGGCAGCGGGCCGCTGAACCGCCTGTATCAGGCCGCCGACGGCTGGCTGTTTCTCGCGGCGCGCGGCGGCGAGCTGGCGCAGTGCGCGGCGCTGGCCGACCTGGCCGCTCTTACGGGCGCTAACCTGGAAGGCGCATTGGAAGCGCGCATGCGCGGTCGCAGTGTCGCCGCGTGGGTAACTGATCTGAACCAGGCCGGCATCGGCGCGCACCGCGTCGTGTCCAGCCTCGTCGAGTTAATGACCGATCCGCTGGTGCAGTCTCGCGGCCTCGCCGTGACCCGCGATCACGAAGGCTTCGGCGCCATCACCACCACCGCGCCCGGCGTCAAACTGTCGCGCACGCCGATGGTGATCGGCCGTCCCGCGCCCAAGCCCGGATCAGATGCCGCCAGCGTGCTCGCCGATATCGGCATGAGCATTGAACTGGAACGGTTGATCCGCGAAGGCGTGATCGCGGTGGATGGCGTGAAGGCAGGCTGCTGAACCTGCATGAATTCGATTTCATGCGTTCTCCCCCGGCTGTTTTTATCCGGCTGATGAACCTGCGCGCCCCTTATCGTTACGCGAGAAAACTAAACTCCTCCCGTCATTCCCGCCTGCGCGGGAATGACGGTCAGGAAAATCCGGCGCAACAGGTTGCCGAACCTCATGGCGCGAGTGGCGGAATAACCACCCTGCGATTATTTTCTCGCCGCGCCTTCCGTCAACACAATCTCCTTCGTCACCGAGCGCGTATGCGCCGACACCGGCACGAACACCGAGTGCGAGCCCGGCCCGCCGGCGACGATGATAGAAATATCCTCGGGTTTTTCCGCAATCGGCACCAGGGTATCGGGGCCGATCTCGCCCAGCTCCGCGCGCCGCCCGGTCGCCATGCGCTCGAACTCGCTGCCTTTGGAACGGCCCGCGCGTATTTTCGATTGCTCCCAAAGCCGGCGCTTCACTTCCGCCTTGCTCCAGCCTTCGCGGTGAAACAGGTTGGCGTGCTGCGGCGACAGCAACACAAACGGCGCGCCAGCGTAAATGTAATCGCTGCTTGCCGGATACTGCATGGTGTCGGCGAGCATCGCGATCACTTCTTCGCCGCGCTTCGCGGTCATGTTCATGCTCCACGTGCCAAGCGCGCCGACCACCGTCACGGTATTCGCATCGCGCGCAAAGCCGCGCTCCACATGCAGCGGCTCCCACGGATTCGCGGCCTCGTTTTCCGCGCAGCAGAAAGTGTATTTCGCCGGCTGGCCTTGCGTGGCCTTGTCCATCTCGCCCGGCAGCGCACCGCCGATATTCAGCAGCATCAGCCGCAGCGCGCGCCCCAGCGTGGCGTTCGCCCACGTGCCCGGCCCCAGACAACCCGCGCCGCTGTTCACTTCCAGCCATTTCGCAATCGGCCCATTCACGATCAGCCACACCGCCGACGGATTCGTCGTCGATTGAATCGCCTGCAAATGAAATTGCGAGGTGCCCACCGCCTCCGCCGCGGCAATCAGCACCGGCAGATATTCGGGATAACAACCCGCCATCACGCCCTGAATCGCAATGTACTCGACCGTCGCCGCGCCCATGCCCGGCGCAATTGTCGCCACCACCTCATCCGGCGCACGATTCGTGTGGCGCAGCATGCGCTGCACCGCTGCTTGCGTGGGCGGCGCGATAATCAAACCATCGCCCCAGCGCCGCTGGATATAAAACTTGTTGAGTTCGTCGAGGTCGGCAGGCGCTTCGATCAGCTTGGCACGCCGCGCCACCGGCGCTACCGCGGCATTGGCCGCACCCGCGGGCGCCGCCTCGCACAGCAAGCGCGCGATGTCGTCAGCACACGTCGCCGCGATCGCCTTCAACTCCGCACGTGAACGTGTGCCGAACGGATGCGGTATCAGCGCCATCGGCAAATCCGGCGACCCCAGCGCCTTCTGCTGCGCGCGCCCCAGCTCGACAAAACTCTGCGACACCACTGTCAGCGCGACCTTGCCGCGCTTCGCGGCTTCAACACTGTCGTGGATACTCCACGACGTGCAGGAGCCTCAGTCGCCCGAGCCGGTAATAATCGCGTCCGTCTGCGCCACCAGTTCATTCATTGCCGCTTCGGACAAACCCTGCGAAGCGCTGCGCTTGCGCTGCTTGACCACCGCTTTGACGCCGTGCTTTTCGATCAGCAGTTGCGACAGGTCTTCAACCAGAAAGTTGAAATTCGGCTTGGAGTTGTCGATGAAGCCGATGGTTTTGCCGGCGAGCTTGTCGAGCGACTGGCGGGATTTTTGCGGCTGGGTTAGGCAGGGGGCTACGGGATCGTAGACTTGGATGCTGCTTGGCATTGTTGCTCCTAAGGGTGTCTTTGTTCGTGCTGTATTTTAAATCTTTCAATCTGTGCATACACGCCAAGAATCTACAGCTATGATTCCTTCAAATTTCAATGAGAGTATTGAATATGACTGCCAACAACGATGTACGCTCAGACGAGACTTCCGACGCCTTAACGACTTTCGGCATACCAGACGCATCGAAAATCTCTGCGGTCACACGCAAGGACTACAACGACGCTCTAGAAAAATTCGACATTGCAGTTTGCGATGCCATAGCTATTAGCCAGGCATCCGCCAATCGAATGGCCGCCCCTAACTATGGTTTCGGCACTCAAATATTCACGTGCATTTGCAGCGCTGCCGTAGCCATGATTCGCGCAGCTCCGCTTTCACGCTGGATACGTTCAGACTTCCCGCACTGGGCCTTAAACGGAATAGCAGCGCACGCTAGAGCCATAATAGAAGGACATCTATTACTGGCTTACATAATGGAAATTCCAGCCTCTGCTGATGCTTTGTCCGCGAAACTTGATGTAATGCACTTGAACGACTGTACACGCAGGATCACCTTATTCACTAATTTAGGAACTGATGATCAAATTAAGAAATTTGAAACTTACGCGGACGAGCTCAAAAATCGACTTCGTAATAATACTTACTTTTGTCTGTTGCCCAAACATATACAGAAACGCTGCATAGACGGAGGGTCGCCCATGATCGTGTCAAGAACTGAAATGCTCGACAAAGTAGGATGGGAGCGCAATCATTTTCGTGCAATGTATGATTTACTCTCGCAGCACGCACACATCCTTCCCCTATCGTTTTATCGATTGGAGACAAATGGGCGAGGCACCGGACTAGAAAACCCTACAGATAGATACTATCTTCAAATGACGCTGCTGGCGTGTACTGATGTGCTCGAAAAATGCACAAGCGAAATGCTGATCGCGTTTCCAGATACCGTCGTAGTGCGACAGGGGAAAAAATCCCGCTTTTCGCCAGGCCCGCGTGGCAACTTACCACGTTGATTCCGTAGTAGTAGACAATTCATCTCTTTTCGAAAATAGTAAGTCGACGCGAGTGATGTGTTCTATTAACGCCATCACCAATACTGATGCAGCTTCATGTTTTCCGCTGCTTCGGGCGTGTCCTCGATGGCGTCCCACACACTGGCGTATTTTTTGTTGCTCATCGGTCAATCACCTTGCGTAAATCCCGGTAGCGTTTAGCGGTCATGCCGGTTTCAGTCTTGCTTGTCTGCTATGTCTTGTCCCGAAAACAGTGCAGGACGCACATCGTATACCAACGCACTAAACCCGCCCGAAATCACTCTCATAAAGCGCATCCAGCCGCACCATCACATCCGCCGGCAGCGGCCCCATCGCTGCCGCCTGCAATGCCTCGTCGATATGGTGCAATTCGGCACTACCGATAATGGCGCAAGACACATCCGCGTTCGACAGCACAAAGCGCAGCGCGACTTGCGCGCGCGTGCCGTGGTTGCCGCCGATGGCGCCGATGGCGTCAAACACCGCTTTCGCCTTGCGTTGTTCTTCGGCGAGGCTGGTGTCCGCGGTCAACATGCTCTCGCGCCCGGTGCGTTCATCGGTGGCGATGATGCCGGCGGCAAAAATACGAATCGCCATCACTGCCACGCCGCTGGATTTGCACGCTTCAATAATGCCGCCGAGGTTCTGCCCGGTCCAACCCTTGGGCATGGCGCGCCCCGCGCTGGGGTTGAGCAGGTTGTAATAGACCTGCGCGGAATCGAAACGCCTGCTGCGAATCACCTCGCACACGGAGGGCGCCTCGCCCAGCGCGGTGATGCCCCGGTACTTAATCAAGCCCTTGTCGCGCAGCCGGTCAAGCCCGTCGGCGACGCCGTTCTTGCCGAGGATTTGCTCTACCGTCATCACCCGGCCGCCGGGTTTGGTTCCGATGCGATTGTGCAGTTGCAACACGTCGACGGATGAACGCTGTAATCGCCCGAGGCTCGCCCTCAGCCGCTCTTCGATCTGCGCGGGGATGTCTTGCAGATTTTCAACGTCGAGTTGGAACTTGGTCGAGAGGTAAGGCGTCGCACCGGATTCCGGCAGCAGCCGGCCGAGTGATTCTTCCGATTTGCCGTTGCCGTATGCGGCGGCCGTATCGACCCAATTGATGCCCCCGGCAAGCGCGCGGCGAATCGCCTCGCGCTTGGTCGCATCGTCCTTGTAAACAAGAATGCCGCCGACCGCGCCGGCGCCGAAAATGATTTCCGATACCTGGATGCCGGTGCTGCCGTATGCGCGGTATTTCATGAGGCTTTTTCCGTGATGAAATACAATAAAATAATCAATAAAAACAAATAGTTACAATGCGACATTCAATGAACGACACACCCAATTGCATCCAGCGCCACCTAATTAATGCGCGCGCCCGACAGCTTCACGATTTGTCGATACTTGTCGTAATCCGATTTCAGCAGCTTGGCGAATTCCTCCGGAGTCGAGTACATCGGGTCGAGCACCTGTGCCGAAAGTTTCGCGGCAACATCCGGGTCAGCCACCGCCTTTTTCAGTTCGGCATTGAGCTTATCGACGATCGGCTTGGGCGTGCCGGCGGGCACGAACGTGCCGAACCACCCGACGAACT
>JANPOH010000570.1:0-6158 GCA_031427895.1 Betaproteobacteria bacterium | reverse complement strand
GCCCTGCTTGGCGGGCGGCGTGCCGTAATGCTGGAAGCGCTCGTGCGGGTCGTTGAGCGGGTCGATGCCCGTGCTCCAGCGCTTGTCTGAGAAAGGCGGATTGGCGACGACGTAGTCGAAGGTCTTGAGCTGGCCGTCCTCGCTGGTGAACAGCGGATTGGCCAGTGTGTTGCCCTGCTTGACGAGTGCCGTGGGGTTGTCGTGCAGGATCATGTTCATGCGCGCGAGGCCGGAGGTGGCAGTGTCTTTTTCCTGGCCGTAGAGCGTGACCTTGGCACTGGCTTCGTCGCCCACTTTCAGCAGCAGCGAACCGGAGCCGCAAGTCGGATCGTAAACGGTGGTAGCGGCACTGGTCTTTGCGTCGTGGATGCCGATCGCCTGCGCGATGATGCGGCTGACCTCGGCAGGCGTGTAGAACTGGCCCTTGCTTTTGCCGCTTTCGGTGGCGAAGTGACGCATCAGGTATTCGTAGGCGTCACCCAGTATGTCGTCGCCGTCGGCGCGGTTTTTGGAGAAATCGAGCGCCTTGTTCTCGAAGATGGCAATCAGATTGGTGAGACGGTCCACCATCTCGCGGCCGGTGCCGAGCTTGTTGGCATCGTTAAAATCCGGCAGGTCGGACAGCTTGTTGGCGTTGGCCAGCGGCGCGATGATTTTTTTGTTGATCTGGTCGCCGATGTCCGGCTTGCCCTTCAACGCCACCATGTCCTTGAAGCTCGCACCCACGGGAATGGTGATCGGCGCATACGGCTGCCCGGCGTACTTGTCGCTGACGTATTTGATGAACAGCAGCACCAAAACGTAATCCTTGTACTGGCTGGCGTCCATGCCGCCGCGCAGTTCGTCGCAGCTTGCCCACAGGGATGAATAAAGTTCGGATTTCTTCAGGGCCATTTTTAGTTGTGATCGTTTGGAGTTCGCAAGATACTTTTTAGCCGTATCAGCCAGGTGCCATTTACCCTTTCACCCATGCACCCATGCACTACTGCGCATCACCATTGCACATTGACTCGCCGGTCAGTATCGCATTCAGCGCCACATTGATGTAGTAGTTTGAGCGGCCAATTTTCTGCTTGAGCACAAAGCCGCCTTCGCTCAACGCATTCAGATATTTGGTGGCGGTCAGGCGCGACACCTTCAAATCGCGCTCGATAAATTCTATTTTGGTGTAGGGGTGGGTGAACAGGTTATTGATGAGGTCCTGGCTATAAAATTTGTATTGCGCGCGTATGCGGTGTTTGGTGTCGAGCAGCGCCGCGTTGATGGCGTGTATGGTGGCAATCGCTTCGCTGGCGCTGCGTTCGACAGCGGTCAGCATGTACAGCACCCAATCCTCCCAGGCGTCGCGCTCGCGCACCGCTTGCAATAGCCGGTAGTAGTCGGCCTTTGTGCGCACGATGTGGCGGCTCAGGTAGAGCACGGGAATATCGAGCAATCCCTGCTTGACGAGATACAGCACGTTGATGATGCGTCCGGTGCGGCCATTGCCGTCGTAAAACGGGTGGATACTTTCGAACTGATGGTGTATGAGCGCCATCTTGATCAGCGCATCGGCCTCGAACACCTGATCGTCATTGATAAAGCGTTCAAGGTCGCGCATCAGCGCAACGATGGCGTCTGGCTCCTGTGGCGGGGTGTACACCGTGCGGCCTGCACCGTCCTTCAGCGCTGTGCCCGGCAATTTGCGCAGTCCGGCGGTATTGCGCTCAAGTTCCTGCTGGATATCGAGAATGTGCCTGACAGTGAGCAAGCCGCTTTGCCGCACCGCCGCGAAGCCGATGCGCAGTGCCTGCCGGTAGCGCAACACTTCCTTGGCGGCTGGATTCGTACCGCTTTCTGGAAAGGCATCGTCCTTGAATAACTCGTCGTGGGTGGTGACTATGTTTTCGATGGCCGAGCTATCCTTGGCCTCTTGCATGCCCAAGGTGTTGACCAAAATGCCTTGATTGGGAATCGACGCCGCCACGCCTTTGAGTTCAGCCAGCGCGCGGCTGGCAGCGGCCAGCTTTTTAAAGATAGCCGGCGTTTCGAAGCGGCCAGGAGGAAGGTTATGCAGCGCCAGTAGAGTGCTCATGTCATCCTCGTGCGCCGGCAATATGCATAGAAATTTGGCATTCTCTATACATATCATGGCTCACGTGTATAGAACAAGAAAAACTTGTATGCACATCCTCCTGATCTCCACCAATGGCGATTTGGCCCAACCTCAATCCACCCGCGCCCCCGCCGCCTTGACCACCCTCTCCCATTTCACCATTTCCGCTTTGATGAATTCAACAAACTGCTCCGGCGTGGTGGTCGCCACTTCCGCACCGAGGCCGACGATGCGGCTGCGCACGTCGTCGAGCGCGAGGATGCGGCGCACCTCGGTGTTGAGTTTGTTGACGATGGCGGGCGGCACGCCGGCGGGCACAAACAGGCCCTGCCATGAGCCGACGTCAAAACCCGGCACGGTGTCGTTGATCGGCGGCACGTTCGGCAGCGCCTGCGCGCGCGTGAGCGTGGTGACGCCGATGGCGCGCAGCTTGCCGGCCTGAATGTGCGGCACGCAGTTGGGCGCATTCTCGAATGACAGTTCGATCTGCCCGCCGATGAGATCGGTCATCGCAAAGGCGCCGCCCTTGTACGGAATGTGGATCATCTTCACGCCCGTCAGCACATTAAACAGTTCGCCCGACAGATGCTGGGAGGTGCCGCTGCCGGACGAGGCAAAGCGCAACTGCCCGGGCCGCGCCTTCGCCAGCGCGGTGAATTCCTTGACCGTTTTCACCGGCAGCGACGGATGCACCACCAGCACGTTGGGCACGGCCGCGATGCGCGTGATCGGCGCAAAGTCGCGCAGCGGGTGATACGCAAGCTTGCTATAGAGACTGGAGTTAATCGAGTGCGAACTGATGGTGCCGCCAAGCAATGTGTAGCCGTCGGGCGGTGTTTTCGCCGCGATCTCGGAACCCACGGAACCCCCGGCACCCGAGCGATTGTCGATAATCACCGTTTGACCCCACGCCTCGCCGAGCTTCTGGCCGATCAGCCGCCCGAGAATATCGGTGGTGCCGCCGGGTGGAAAAGGCACGATGTAGCGGATGGATTTGGCCGGGTAGTTTTGCGCGGCGCTGGTGGCCGGCGCTTGCGCGTGCGCCGCGACAATCGCAGAGGCCGCGATAACAAAGATGCCCGCGTTGAAAACCACCTTGAATCGTTTTGTTGTCATGATGACTCCTCCTATTATCAACGGATGAATTGTCGCAGGTATCACCTGCGACAACCACGCAGCCCCGTTCGTTGCGGGCAGCAGGCATGCCGCTGCAAAAAAGATTGAACGACGGCGCGGCTGGATTTCGGGGATAATCAAGCATCAGGAGAATCCAGTGAACCACACACCGTTTCTTGCCGCAGGTATCGCGGCACTCACGTTATCTTCAGGCGCGGCCCAAGCCCAGCCCAAATCCGCCAATCCAGACTACCCCAACCGCCCCGTGCGCATCGTCGTCCCCGGCTCGGCGGGCAGTGCGAATGATTTCACCGCGCGCGCCATCGCGCAGCGTTTTACCGATGCGTGGGGCCAGCAGATGGTGCTCGATAACCGCTCCGGCGCGGGCGGTGTAATCGCGCATGAGATCGCGGCCAGAGCCAACCCGGATGGTTACACGCTGATTTTTTCGACATCCGCCGGGCTGGTGATTAACCCGCTGCTGTTCAAAACGCCGTATGACTCGTTCCGTGATCTGACGCCGATTTCACTGGGGTCGATCAATCCGCAGATGTTGTTTTCCAACCCCGGCGTGCCCGCGAAGTCGGTGCCGGAACTGATTGCGCTGGCCAAGGCCAAACCGGGGCAGTTAAATTGCGCTTCCGCCGGCACCGGCACGCCGAATCATCTGGGCTGCGAGTTATTAAAGTCGCTCGGCAACATCAGTTTTGTGCATGTGCCGTATAAAGGCTCGGGCGCCGGCATCACCGATGTGGTAGGCGGTCAGGCGCAGTTCATGTTCAACAGCATTCCGGCGGTGCTGCCGCTCACGCGCGCGGGCAAGCTGCGCGCGCTGGGTGTCGGCGGGCCGAAGCGCTCGCCCGTCGCGCCGGACGTGCCCGCGATTGCCGAAACGCTGCCCGGTTTTGAGTGCGTGAACTGGTACGCGATGCTCGCACCCACCGGTACGCCCGCCTCCATCGTCAGCAAAATCAACGCCGAGATGGTGAAGATGATTGCCGACCCGCCCTTCGCTCAACGCTTGTTGGATCTGGGTTCCGAGCCGCTGTCGAGCACGCCCGCCGGGCTGACCGAACACATGCGAAAGGAATCGGATCGCTGGGCCAAGGTCATCAAGGCCGCAGGGATCAAGATCGAACGATAAGCGCATCCAGCAGGCGCGCCCCCGCGCCCTGCTCGTAGACCATCAACGGGTTGATATCCAACTCGGTGATGTCGCTTTTGAAATCATGCGCGAACCACGACAGGCGCACGATGGCGTCCACCACGGCGTCGCGATCCCGCGCCGCCATGCCGCGCACGCCGGCCAGCAGCTTCACGCCGCGCAATTCGTCGAGCATGTCGTGCGCCTGCTTCGGCGTGACAGGCGCGGCACGATAGGCAATATCTTTCAGCACCTCGACAAAAATGCCGCCGAGGCCCGCCACGACGATGGGGCCGAATACCGGATCGCGTATCACGCCCAGCATCAACTCCACGCCGGGGCGCGCCATCTCCTGCACCAGCACGCCGTTGATTTTGGCCTGCGGCGCGTAGCGCTTCGCCGACACAACGATGGCCTCGTACGCCTCGGTGATGGCCGCCGCGCCTTCAACGCCCAGGCGTATGCCGCCCGCCTCGGTTTTGTGCGCGATATCGGGCGAATCGATTTTCAGCGCAACCTTGCCGCCGATTTTCGCCGCGAGGCTGACGGCTTCGACCGCGCTCGTTGCCAATGACTCCTGCGTCACCGGCAGGCCGTAACAGGCCAGCACGTGTTTGGCTTCGCGTTCGGTGATTTTTTCACCCGGCGCGCTCATGCGGCTACGCGCCAGCGCCTGATCGATGCCCGCGGGCCGCGCGGGTGTTAATTCGCCGGCCTTCCGTGCGCGCACATGCCGGCCGAAATCGTACGCCGCGCGAATGCCGCGCGCGCACGGCGTGGCGTCGCGGTACACCGCCACGCCGGCGGCAATCAAATCGCGCGCCTTGAATTCCCGCTCGTCGGTGCAGCCGCCCACCCACAGCATGGCGGTTTGCTTGCCGCACTGATTCATCATCTCCACCGTTTGCAGCAAATTACTCTTCGTGGGCGACGGCACGATGGGAATCATCACATCCACGCCGGGGTCGGCGGCGATGGTCATCAGCGCCTTGCGGTAAAAATCCTGATCGCCGGTCGCCGCCGAGGTGAGATCCGTCGGATTGCCGACTTTGCCGTAGCCGGGCATCAGCTTGCCCAGCGCCTCCTGTGTGTCCGGGGTAAATACATTCCATTGCAAGCCGAAACTCGCGCCTGCATCCGCCACGTTGACGATATTGCCGCCGGTGGGCGCCACTGCCGCCAGCCCGCGCCCTTCAGGCCATCGGCGCTTACGCAGAAACACCGCCGTTTCATACAACTCGTTGCACTCGGCCACCTGAATCAAACCATACTGGCGGCACACCGCCTTGATGATGTCGTTGTCCCCCGCGATCGCGCCGGTGTGCGAGGCCGCGGCGCGACTGCCCGCCTCGGTGGAGCCGATCTTTAGTATCACCAGCGGCTTTTCCATCTCCGCCGCTTCTTCGGCGAGACGGCGAAATTTTTCGCCGCTCTTGATGCCCTCGATCGCCAGCAACACCACGTTGGTGGCCTCAGAATGCAGCATGAAGCGCGCGAAATCCAGCGTGTCGATATCGGCCTCGTTGCCGCAACTGGCCTCGTAGCTGATGCCCAGTCCGTGTTCCATCGCGCGCCACATCACGTTGATCTGGCCCAACCCGCCGCTGTGGCTCACCACGCCGATATCGCCCGCCGCCACTGGCGGCCCCTTGATCGCGGCGGTGGAGGTCATCGCAAAGCGGTCAACGAAATTCACGATGCCGTTGCAGTTTGGGCCCATGAAACGAATACCGTTGGCCTTGCCGAATGCGATCAGGCGCTGTTGACGTTCACGCCCTTCATCGGTGCCGGTCTCGGCAAAGC
>JANPOH010000569.1:0-27522 GCA_031427895.1 Betaproteobacteria bacterium | reverse complement strand
TTTATAAACAATAATTTATAATAAAGCTACTTACGCTTTGCCGATCATTCCGGCCGTCGGTGAACTGGGCGAGGCCGAATACAGCTTTTTCGGCATCCGGCCCGCGCGCCACGCTTCACGGCCTGCCTCCACGGCTTTTTTCATCGCCGAGGCCATCAGCACCGGCTCGCGCGCGGTGGCTATCGCGGTGTTCATCAGCACCGCGTCGCAGCCGAGTTCCATGGCAATCGCCGCGTCGGAGGCGGTGCCGACACCGGCATCGACCACCACCGGCACCGTCGCATTTTCAATAATAATTTGCAGGTTCCACGGGTTCAGTATGCCCATGCCGGAACCGATCAGCGAAGCCAGCGGCATCACCGCGACGCAGCCGATTTCTTCAAGCTGTTTGGCGATGATGGGGTCGTCGGAGGTGTAGACCATCACCTTGAACCCGTCCTTGACCAGCGTCTTTGCGGCGGCGATGGTTTCGACCACGTTGGGGTACAGCGTTTTGGGGTCGCCCAGCACTTCGAGCTTCACCAGATCGTGACCATCGAGCAGCTCGCGCGCCAGGCGCAGCGTGCGTACCGCGTCGTCGGCGCTGTAGCATCCGGCGGTGTTCGGCAGCAGTGTGTATTTCGACGGCGGAATCGCGTCGAGCAGGCTCGGCTCGTGCGGATTTTGACCGATGTTGGTACGGCGTATCGCGACCGTGATGATCTGCGATCCGCTGGCTTCGACGGCGGCGCGGGTTTCGGCGAAATCCTTGTACTTGCCGGTGCCGACCAGCAGGCGTGACGCAAAGGTGCGCTCGCCAATCCGTAACGGATCCATATTTTCTTGCGGGGTCATGAAGTGAACTCCTTGGGTATCCTTGGGTTGCTGAATGCGGCGATTCAACCGCCGCCGACAGCAACCACGATTTCGATGCTGTCGCCAGTGGCAAGCAGGTGCGTGTCAAGCGCGCTGCGCGGCACGATCTCGCCGTTGCGTTCGAGGGCGACACGTTTTCCGGTCAGGCCGAGCGCCGCCACCAGGCCTGCACAGGTCAGCGGGGACTCGAACTGGCGGCAGGCGCCATTCAGGGTGACGGAGATCAAGGTTGAATAGCGGCGGAAAATATCGCGGGCGATGGAACGGTGTCGTAAGGCAAGCAGCGTAAGATGCATTTTACCGGGTCTGCGCCTTGTTGGGGCGGCGCTGGTCAAACGGGCGCTGCACCGAACGTGATGTGCGGATAGTTCGGGCGGTTTTTGGTTAGAATTTGCCATGGATCGGGGTAACCGCGACGGCAATGGTTGCCGAGGCGGTATACGCAGCGGCATAAAGAAGATCATGAGGAGAATGGCATGTTGAGCTGGTTTACCGGGCGCAAGGCCGTGGTCGCGGCGCCGACAGTCAGGCAGTCACGTGATGTAATCGCCGAGTTGCCGCAGAATAATGCCGTGGCGGCGGTGGGCGCCGTCACCGAGGCGCTGGTGGTTATCAATAGCAGCGATGCGTTGACGCTCGACAAGCGGTACACGGAAATTCAGCGTCTGGAGAGTGCGGCGGTAACGCATACCCACACGTTGTTGCGTGAATACCTGAATACCGCCCGCCAGAAAAAATTGCGCGAAGGCGAGTTATGGAACAGCGCGTACGAATGCTGGAGCGAGTTGGCAACGGCCTACGTGGGTTGTGTGCAGCGTTATGCCGCCGATATCCGCAGCGGCATGGCGTTCCTGCCCCATGCGCCGGTGGCGCTGGCGCGCGCGGTGCGCGCGCTGCGCCGCCAGTTGCAGTGGGCGCGCATACGCTACGCCGAACCCAGCGCGGAGTTATGGGCGGGGCTGGCAACGCTGATGGTGTATGCCGATGCCAACGCTTTCGATCAACCGGTGGAGATTTATCCGGGCGAAACCACCACCGTCAAGGGGGAGTTTCTCAAGGCATTGATGCAGGCAGTGCTGTCCTGCGAAAATCTTCGTCCGCCGGCGCAGGATATCGCCTCGGCGGTGGTGAGCCAGTTTGCCTCGAAGTTCGTGTTGTCGGTAACGATGGACGAGGGATGCACGCACTGGTTCGACCTGAACAATCCGCGGGCGCCGGCGCGCACCACGCGCAAGCCGCCGCCTGATGCGAAGGTGCGTTATTTTGGCGCTGCCGCGGCGGTGGATGCGCTGGGAGACGCCCTGTCGTACTTGGCATCGTCCCGCCAACTGCCGCCGGGTTTTGCGCTGGGCGTAAGCGCGGATCCGGCGTTCGTTCAATCCATACTGGAACACGTACATCAGGATTGGTCCGGCAAAACCCAGGCACGGCAGCACGAGCGGCGCAAACTCAATACCCGTATCACCGTGGTGCCGGGATTCGAGGCGATTTTGCGCACGCTGGAGTTCTCGATCAGCGACTCGCTGGATTTTACCGATCAGCGCGATGCGGAAAGCTGGGTGGTGGATGATGTGAGCGAGAGCGGCTATGGCGCGGTGATCCCGGCGGTCGCGGGCGACTGGGTGGAGATCGGCAGCCTGGTGGGTGTCGAAGGGGACGTGGCGCGCGAATGGCGAGTGGGGGTGGTGCGCCGGGTGTCCCGTGAAGACGAGCAGCAGCGCGTCGGCATTCAGTTGCTCGGTCGCAACGCGTTCATGGTGCGCCTGCAACGCGGTGAGGATGGCCGGGCGGGATTAAGCGAGGCGCCGCACGAGTCGAAGCAGACATTGGCGATTTTTCTCGGCACGGACGCATCCGGCAACATGGGCGCGGGATTGAAAGCAGACATGCCGGTGGAGGCGCTGGTCAGCGGCGGATCATTCACCAGCATGGAAAGCGTGCTCATGCTGAACGCGGATCAACGGGTTGTGCTGCGCCCCAAGGCGGTGGTTGAACGAAGCGCCGCGTTTGACAGGGTCACGTTTACCGTGGCGAGCATCGAGGCGTAATGCCGCGGTAATGCCGCGTTGCGGCGCCGCGATCATCGGCATCACGGCCGGCGTTGTGTTTCAGGTGGCTCAAACAGGGCGGCGTATTCGCGCAGGGTTTGCGCGTCCGGGCCGATCAATTCGATCAGCAGCATCATGGCAGGCTCGGTGACCGGCTGCACGGACATGACACGCACGAACGGTCGCCCGTCCTTGCCCGTTTGTATGGCTGCACGTAACCCCAGCGCGGTGACGGCGTAGGTGACCTCGGCGCGCCGATGGGCATTGACCGAGGCGATGCGCGCGGTCAGCCCGCCGAGTTCGCGCGGGTCTTTCGCGACCAGTTCGATATCAGCGACCAGGGGTTCACCCAGCAGCGAGCGTATCGTCATCGGCCCAAGTCCGGCTGCCATGGCGGTGGTGGCGAACGTGCAGCCCCACAGTGCAACGCCGGCAATCACGCCGCGCCAAAATGGTTTCACGCGCAATGGTTGTTTTTTCATCGGTATACCCCCATGCCTCATTCAGGTTGTTGAAGACGCTCGCCTTAACGACCCTTGTCGGGCAGTCGTGGATAGCGCCCCGTGGCGGCGCCGCAGAGCCGCACCGCCGTTATCATAGTCCAATGTGACCGGGGTGTGGGCTTGCCGCGAAAAGAATGGTTTAAAAATCAATGCATTACCGTGCCGGCGCACGGCGGCGGCGCTTGCGAGATGCCAAGGCTGCTCAATTGTCAAGGTGCATACGCACACGGCCATGCGCGAAAGATTGTTACGGAGCCGGCCTGCGGAGGATTCGTTTTTCGCTACAATGCGTCGTTATGAATTATCACTGTCAACATGCTTAACTGGTTCGGTCGCCGCAAGCAGGCCGACAAACCCGGTCGCAATCCGGCCTATCTCGGCGCGCGTGACGTGGTGGCGGCCCTGTCGGGGTTCGACAGCGCGGCGGATCTCGCTGCCGTGACCCATGCGTTGTTGGCGCTGACCAGCAATACCCAGTTGCCGCTGCAGGATCGTTTCGACGAAATCCAGCGGCTCGACAACGCGGGGCAGTCGCGGCTATTCGAGATGATCAAGGAATACCTCGCGACGCGGCGACATAAAAAGGCGCGCGAGAGCCAGTTGTGGAATGGCGCCCATGACTATTTGCAGGAACTCTACCGCGCTTATCTTTTTTGTTTGCAGCGCTATGAAGCGGATCCGCGGGGATCGGCGCAATTCCGGCTGATGCTGCCGAGCGCGGTCGCCCGCGCGCTGCGCGGGTTGCGCTTGCAGTTGAAATGGGCGTTGCTGCGCTACACCGCGCCGGAACAGCACATCTGGATTGAAATGGCTGGTCTCTATATGTTTGCGGTGTCGCATGCCGTCGCCGAAGAGCAGGTGCCGTTTTATGCCGGACGGCAGATCACCGTGCGCGAAGAATTCGTCAAGGGGTTAATGATCGCGGCGTGCTCCAATGACACTCTGCGCCCGGCGGAACTGGATCTGGCCACCCGCCTGGTCGATTATTACTCCCGGCACTTTGTGCTCGCGGAGCAGCCGTTCGAGGGCTGCACGCATTGGTTTGATTTGCAGGATCCGCATGCGCCGGCCCGCACCACGCGAGCGCCGCCTCAATCCGCGGGGGTGCGGTATATGGGCGCGGGCGGGGCGCTGGCCGCGATTCAGGCCGTGGATGCGGAGATGGCCTACACCGGCGCCGTGCCGCCGGATCTGCGCTTCTATGAAAAGCAGAACGATCAACTGCTATTGGCGGCGCTTAATCATCTGGCGCTGGACTGGGCCGGGAAAAGCCAGGCCAGAAAGGGTGAGCGTAGAAAGGCGACCTCCCGTGTTACCGTGGTTCCGGGGATGCCGGAGATTCTGCGCGCGCTCGATTTCGCGGTGAATGACTCGCTGGATTTTACCGATCAGCCCGCGGCGGAGAGCTGGGTGGTGGAGGATATCAGTGCCGACGGTTACGGTGCGGTAATCCCGTCGGTCGCCGGCGATTGGGTGGAAGTCGGCAGCCTGGTCGGCATCGAGGGTACGTCGATACATGAGTGGCGCATCGGCGTGATACGCCGGGTTAACCGCCTTGACGGCGATCAGCAGCGCGTGGGCGTGCAGTTACTCGGCACGACGGCGGAGCTGGTGACGCTCAGCCAGAAAGCCGCGCGGTCCGAACCGGCTATCCTGATTATGGAGTCGAAAGATGGGGTGGAGGTGCTGGCGCGCAGCGGCATGTTCACCAACATGGATGAAACCGAAATGGTGCTCAGGAATGGCCGGTTTCAACTTAGACCCGCCGCGGTGATGGAACGCAGCATGCATGCCGAGCGCGTGGCGTTGAAAAACCTGTAGGCGGCGTAACCTTGGCCGTGCGCTAAACCCCGGCACCTCGGCCCATCGGGGTTTGCCGAGCAGGGTGCGCTGTTCCCCGCTGTTTCCTTCCGGCAGCTACTTCTGACCCGCCGCCGGCGCGCCCGCAGCGGCTTTTTCCAGTCGCTTGATGCGCTCATTGGCGTCGTTTAACGCGCGTTCACGCGCGGCCAAATCTTCTTCAAGCATGCGTAGCCGGTCTTCAACGGATGCCCCTTTGCCTGACGGCGCGCCACGCGAGAGCTTGATCACGGGCTTGCCGCCATCGCTCTTTTTTGCCGCCGGTACGGGTTTGTTTTCAGTCACGGGCGCACGGGGTTTTTGCATGCTTTCTTCCGCTGCGGGCGCAGCACGATTCGCCGCCCAAGCGGAGGTTTGCGCGCGCAGGGTTTGGGCGGATTCCGTTGGCGAAGTTGCCGCGATGCGATCCGCGCTGGGTATCCGCAGACGGTGCCCCGCTTTCAGCAGATTCATATTGTTGTTGATGAATGCCTCGGGATTGTCGCGGAAAATGCCCACCATGGTTTGTTGCAGGGTGGCATTTTGCGGACGCACTCTGGCGGCGATGCCCGACAGGGTTTCGCCGCGCCTGATCGGGCCGTATTGGTCTGCCGGCGCGCTGTCGGCTACCTGGGCCGGTGGTTGGGATGCGGGTACGGGTGTCGGCGCCGCAACCGGCGGGCGCGTGTCGGTCTCGACCGACCGCGGTGCAGCAATTTCCGGCGGGTCAAGCAGCACGGAATATTGGCGGGTAATCAACCCGGACAGCGAGGTCAGATCAATCAGCAGATTTACAAACGGCTCGTTGATGGGTTTGGCCGATGTTACCCAGACAAACAGGTCGCCGTTGGCGCGCTTTTCTATCGAGGCGCGGATGCCGCTGTCTCCCACCGCGCCCATCTGTACATTGGAACGCTCGTACTCGCGCGCGGAGCCCAGTTTTACCGCCAAGGTGGCGCGCTCCTCCTTACTCACCGAGAACAACTCGATTTCAACCCTCAGATGCTGCCCGAGCGAAGACAGCACATTGACCCTGCCCATGCCCATCGCGTTAGCCATGGGGGCAAAGACAGCAAGCGACAAAAATGCCGCGCAGACAAAAATTCCACGGATGAACAGACTACGCATGAACATCTTTAGCACCTTTGCACTCGTGCATGTTTTGACGGGCGGCAGCCGGCGAGGCGACAAGCCGAAGTAATGGCCGATCGGCGGAATCACGTATATTGTATCCTGTAACTTCGTCTTAACAAGTGGAACCTCGCCGGCACATTAACCGGCGCAGGGTATTTCGGGGCGGCGCTCGGCGCCAGCCCCGCGGAATCAGGGGAATGTGCCCGCGGCCGCCGTAGGTTACCGGCTGAGTGGTAGAATTCGCGGCGTCATGCGCGGGTGTAGTTCAATGGTAGAACGGCAGCTTCCCAAGCTGCATACGAGGGTTCGATTCCCTTCACCCGCTCCACCGGTCTCATCGGCATACGGCCGCGCGTTGTTTGCAAGTATTTAACAACTGTAGCGCAACTTTCGCGGGCCACGCGATTGACCGTATATGGCGGGGGCGGTAGGGTTGACGACGAAGGTCGTCCCCAACCTGAATATCCGTTTCATGGAGCAAAATTATGAAAATCGTCAAATATTTACTGATCGCCTGCGGCGGGTTGGTGCTGGTGGTGGGCGGGGTGGTGGCCTACGTCGCGGCAACGTTTAACCCCAACAGTTACAAGCCGCAGATCATCCAGTTGGTTAAAGAGAAAAAACAGCGTGATCTGAAGCTGGAAGGCGACATCAAGCTCAAGTTCTGGCCCAGCATCGGCGCCGACCTGGGAAAAATTTCTCTCTCCGAATTCAAAAGTGATAAGGAGTTTGCCGCCGTCGATGGCTTGCGCGTATCGCTGAAATTGATGCCGCTGCTGGCGAAAAAACTGGTGGTGGATGAGGTCGAAGTCAAGGGCGTGCGCGCGACCATCGTCAAGTTCAAGGACGGGCGCATGAATATCGACGACCTGCTGTCCAAGGATGAAAAAAAGCAGGAGCAGTTCGAGTTCGACATCGATCACGTGGTGGTGGCAAACGCCGCGCTGACCTATCGCGATGAAGCGCAGGGCGCGCAATACGCGCTGTCGAACGTCAATCTCAAGACCGGACGCATTGCGCCGAACGTGCCGGGCAAAATCGATCTGGCGATGACGGTCAAGGGCAATAAGCCGAAAATCGATCTCGCCATCGCGCTCAAAACCAACCTGACATTCGATCTCGAACAGATGGTGTTTTCGCTACAGGACATGGGGCTGGACGCCAAAGGCGCCGCCGCCGATCTGAGCAATCTGAACGTCAAGGCTTCGGGCAGCGTGCAGGCGAAACTGAAGTCCGGCGAATTGGTCACTGACAAATTGGCGGTGGCGATGACCGGCGTCAGCGGCAAGGACAATCTGGATATCAAGCTCGACGCGCCCAAGCTGCAAATCACCAAGGATAAGGCGACCGGCGACCGCTTGACGGTGGCCGCCAAAATCACCGGCCCGGGCGGGGTGACGGTTGCCAACGTGGTGCTGCCGGGCATCGAAGGCACCGCGGCCGCTTTCAAGTCGGCGGGCATGACGCTCGATCTCGATATCACGCAGGGCGACCAAACCATCAAGGCGAAAGTCACGTCGCCGCTGTCCGGGAATTTCCAGTCCCAGCAGATCAGTCTGCCGCAATTGGGCATCACCGTGACCGCCACCGGCCCCAATCTGCCGGGCAAGAGCATCAGCGGCAGTCTCAACGGCAGCGCCAGTGTGAACGGCGCGAAACAGCAGGCGCAGGCGAATCTGTCGGGCAAGATTTCCGACAGCACCATCAAGGCGGTGGTCAGCGTGAACGGATTCGCCCCGCCCGGGGTGACCTTTGATGTGGATATCGATCAGCTCGATCTTGATCGTTATGCGCCGCAAGGCGCTGCCGCACCCGCCGGTGGCGGCGGCGGCGCGGATAAGCCGATCGATCTGACCGCCTTGCGCTCGCTGCGCGCCAACGGCAAGTTGCGTATCGGCTCGCTCAAGGCGTCCAATCTCAAGGCGTCCAATGTGCGGCTCGAATTCAAGGCGAGCGGCGGGCGTGTCGAGGTCAGTCCGCTGTCGGCGAATTTGTATCAGGGGTCGATGAATGGCGCGTTGTCCGTGAACGCCGCGCAGGCGGTGCCGTCGTTCGCGATCAAACAAAACTTGAGCGGCGTCGCCATCGGCCCGCTGCTCAAGGATCTGGCGAACAAGGACACGCTGGAAGGCAACGGCAGCGTCAGTGTCGATGTCACCACGCAGGGCGCGACAGTGGGTGCGTTAAAGCGCGCGCTCAATGGCGGCGCATCCGTGAATCTGCGCGACGGTTCTATCAAAGGTATTGATGTGGCGGGCACCATACGCAACGCCAAGGCGAAGCTGGGGTCGCTTAAAGGGCAGCAAACACAAACCGCCGACAAGAATCAGAAGACCGATTTTTCGGAGATGACGGGCACCTTTGTCATTCGCAACGGCGTGGCGAGCAACCATGACTTGGCGATGAAGTCGCCGCTGCTGCGCGTGGGCGGCGCGGGGGACATCAATATCGGCGACGACACCATCAATTATCTGGTGAAGGCGACGCTCGTCGGGTCGTTGAAAGGACAGGATGGACGCGAGGCGACCGAGCTAAAAGGCTTGACGGTTCCGGTCCGGGCAACCGGGCCGCTGACCGCGCCGTCGTTTGGTCTGGATTACAGCGCGATGCTCACCGACAACGTAAAGCAGCAGGCCGAGGAAAAAATCAAAGGCAAACTCGAAGGACTGTTGGGCGGCAAGAAAGGCGCCGCGGCGCCCGCGCCGGGCGCAACAGCCGCACCGGGCGCGCCCGCGGCCAAGCCTGCCGAGGCGCCCAAGGCGTCCTCCACCAAGGATGCAATCAAGGGGTTGTTCGGCAGATGAGTTGGTAGCTGAATGGCCGATGAGCGCGCGTCGAGCGTGAGCGGCTGATGCGCTCGTTCGCGGCGCGGCTTGTTGTCTGGCAGAAACGCCATGGCCGGCATGATCTGCCGTGGCAGGGCACGCGCGATGCCTACCGGATATGGTTGTCCGAGATCATGCTGCAACAGACGCAGGTGGCGACGGTCATACCTTACTATGAGCGTTTTCTGCGGCGATTTCCCGATCTGCAAGCGCTGGCCGGAGCGCCGCTCGACGCTGTGCTCACGTTGTGGAGCGGACTTGGCTACTACTCGCGCGCGCGCAACCTGCACCAGGCGGCACGCCGAATTATAGACATCCACGGCGGCCGTATACCCGATGACCCTGAACAAGTCGAGGCGTTGCCGGGTATCGGGCGCTCCACCGCGGCGGCGATCTGCGTATTCGCCCACGGCGGGCGGCACGCGATTCTCGACGGCAATGTGAAGCGCGTATTGGCGCGTCACGGCGGCGTGCGAGGGTACCCCGGTGATGCGCGCGTGCATGAACGCTTGTGGCGCAACGCGGCGGCGCTGCTGCCGGCGCGTAATATCGTGCCGTATACGCAGGGACTGATGGACCTCGGCGCGGGGATATGCACACGCGGCAAACCGAAATGCGAGCAGTGCCCGCTGCGAGTCGATTGCGTGGCGCACGCAAAAAATCTGACGCATCAACTGCCCAGCCCCAAGGTGCGCCGCGCGCTGCCGCGGCGCAGTACCATGATGCTGCTGTTGCAGCAGGCGGGGGAAATATTGCTGGAAAAACGCGCGCCGCGAGGTATTTGGGGCGGGCTGTGGTCGCTGCCCGAAGTTGGCGCCGAGAGTGATTTGCGTGCGTTGCGCGGCGTGTGCCGCGAGCGTTACGGCTGCACCATCATCAGCGTGAAGCGTCTGCCGCTGGTGACGCACGGCTTTACGCATTTCAAATTGACGATTGAGCCGGTAGTGGTGACGGTGAAGAAAAGCGCGGCATCAGTACCCTCGACCGTGTGGCTGCCGCCGGCGGAAGCGGTTGCCGCGGCGCTACCTGCCCCAGTGCGGAAAATAATTATAAGTATTTGATATTAAATGCATTTTATGTTTTGTGGTGTACGGTTGGCGCCAAACTGAAACGCACATTGCCGTGGCGATTCTCCGTCAGCGACAGGGTGTAGCCGGCTTGCGCCGCCTGCTTGGCGGCGTGGTAAAGGCCGACGCCCAGCCCCGCGCCCGAAGTCACGGGGGCATCGAACAATTGCGCCGCCAGCCCGGCGGGAATTTCGGCACCGCTGTCGCGGTCGCGGGCGCGCGCAGTTTGTCGAGGGTGGAATTTAACCGCCGTGTAATCTGCGGCAACTGCCGCTGCATCAGCGCCTGTAACTCGCCGGATTGCTCGGGCGCGCTGCTTTCGGTCGCCGCGCACAGCGCGCGCAGCGATTGCAGCAGATTTTTTACGTCGTGGGTCAGGCGCGAGCCGGTCTCGTGGATGGCTTGCGTATAGGCATTCTGTCGCTGCAATTGTTCACGCTGTTTTGCGGCGTAAAAATGCCCCACCATTTGCGTCAGCAGTTTCAGATGAAGCAGCATGGCCGGCGATAGCGCCCAACGGGTATGGATACGCAGACGCAAATCACCCTGCGTGAAATCCGCGCGATGCGCGTCGAGTCGCCCTTTGCGCCCGGTGTCCGTGCGTGTTTCCCAATGCAGGCCGATGACCCACGGCAATGCAAGCATGTGCTCGATCGCGCCCTGGAGAAAGCGTCGCGGGTCGATTTCGCGTTCGGCCAGCGCCGCCAGTTGCTGCACCCATTGTTCAAACGGCAGGCCGACGCTCAATAAATAACGCGACAGCATCTGCCCGATGCCGGCAAAGCCCGCCGTCGGGTTCCACAACCACGACAATCCGATCAGCATCAGCGCGATGACCATCAGGGTTTGCGCCAGCGTCAGCGCATAATGTCCCTGGCTCAACTGCATGATGACCACGCTGCCGAGCGCCAATGCCGCCACCAGCAAAAACAGCATCACGCTGTAGAAAAGATCGATGGCCATGCGTGGTTCGGTTTGTGGCGAATCCATCCGCAGGAACAGAATCGCGACCGGCGCGATGGGCAGTCCGTAGCGCACCAGCATGGCGGTAATGGCATCGGGCGCTGCTCGTCCCGACAACTGCGGCGCCACCCACATCAACAGCAACGACAACAGATACAGCGCGGTCAGCAGTGACACGAACCGTTGCCGGCGCCCGCCGGCGCCCGGAACGCCGCCGCCGATCAATCCCGTGAGCACCGCCAGCCACAGCGCGATCAGCCATCCGTTGTGCAGCGCCGACAACAATACCCCCGCGAGGATGACGCGAAAGGCGTGGCGCGGCTCGATCTTGCCTTCACCGCGCCATAGCGGTTGCCACAGCAAGAACAGGCCGAAATGCAGCAGCAGAAAAACCGCTGCCCATGCCGAGTCGAGGCCCAGGGCGACGCCTGCGTGCAGCGCAAGCAGCATCAGCCCAAGCCACCAGTGCGCGTGGGCGGCAACGAAGCCGTGATCGCGTGGCGGTGCTTTTTCGTCGGCATCCATGGCGGGATTCATTCTGTTGTCGGCCTCGGGTCTTGGCTATACTGCAATTCTCATGCATCAAATACTGGCCATCTCACGCTATACCCTGCTTGAAGCGCGCCGTACCCGGCTATTGCTGTTGTTCGCCGCCGCGCTGGCCGCGGTGTTCGCGCTGGCGGTTTTTGTGTCCGCGCTGGCGGTGACCGAGAGCCTTCGCATGCAAACCACCTTTTACGCGGCGGGCGCGCGGCTTGCCGCCGTGTTTATCGTCGCGGCGCACGTGCTCGGCAGCGTAACACGCGAGTTCGACGACAAAGGTATTGACGTGCTGCTCGCACTGGATCTGCCCCGTTCGCATTATATCGCCGGCAAACTGGGCGGTTTTCTGGCGATGGGCGCGGTCATTGGCGCGCTGGCTTGCCTGCCGCTGCTGTGGATGGCGCCGCCGGTGGCTGTATCGCAGTGGGGCGCGGCGCTGGTGATGGAGCTGGCCGTGGTGATAACGTTCTCATTGTTTTGCGTGATTACACTGGGCCAGTTTATTCCGGCGGCGGTGTTGGTGCTGGCGTTCTACGTGCTGGCGCGCAGCCTCGACGCCATTCGACTGATGAGCGCGCACCCGGTGAGCGGCGCGAACACGCTGTCGTATGAGGCCGGGCGCTGGATGGCCGACGCGCTTGCGCTGGTCACGCCGGCGCTGGATCAGTGGCCGCGCACGGCATGGCTGATTGATGCCGGCACGTCGTGGAGCGCGGTATTCTGCTTGCTGCCGGAAGCGGTTGTCTATGTGGCGCTGCTGGCGGGCGCGGCGATGATTGATTTTCATCGGCGCAATTTTTGATGCGGTATCGACTGCACGAAGGCGGACGCCGCGAACGCAGCTTCGCGGCGGCGCCGCGCTGGGTGCTCGTCTTGTTCGTCGCCGCCTTTGCGGCGTATGTAGCGCTGCGCGCCGCGGCGCCCGGACCGGTGGCCGCCGCCAGCGCGCTGGCCGCGCCCTTGCCCGCGCCCGCCTTGCGCGCGCTCAGTGCGGGCGAACCGCAGGCCATGTCCCAGTTGCTGACGCTTTATCTGCAAGCGTTTGATAACCAGCCCGGCATCAGTATTCCCTTCAGCGCACTCGACTACGACCGGGTCATCGTCTGGTTGAACACCGCGCTCACGCTGGACCCGCTGTCGCAGTATCCCTTGATGATGGCCTCGCAGATCTACGGACAGGTGGCGGATGGCGACCGGCAGCGCGCAATGTGCGATTTCGTGCATCGCGCATTCACTGCTCGGCCTGATACACGCTGGCGGTGGCTGGCGCAATGCGCGATCATGGCCAAGCATCGGTTAAAAGACGCGCCGCTGGCGCTGCGTTACGCCGAAGACATCACGCGCCACGCGGGCGGCGCGTCCAACTGGGCGCGCCAGATGCGGATTTTTATACTCGAGGACATGGGCGAAATCGAGCGTGCGATGGTGTTACTTGGCGGCTTGCTGGCGGGCAATGAAATCAGTGATACGCGGGAAATTCACTTTCTGACCGAAAGGCTCGAAAAGTTAAAGCGCGCCGAAAAATCGCCGCCGCCGCCGAAAATTCGACAGTAATCGGCGTGCTGTGCCGTGGCGTGGCGTTGCCATGGCCATGCGTCGCGCGCGGCACGGTCTCGTCCCAAGGTGGCTTCTGCAATCAATACCACTTGCTACAGATAATTTTATTGTTTAAAATCAAATAGTTACTAAAATACTGCGCTGGTGTCATGGTGGATGTCGGTAATCCCCCTGCCTGTCCGCCGCAAAACGTGCCGCAGTCGCGGCCAAAAGGGGCTGGCACGAAGGTTGCACCAGTTTCGTGTACCATTTCACAGACCGACCAGGGAGAACGACAGATGCACAAGCAACGCGGATTTACGCTGATTGAAATTGCCATCGTGCTGGTGATTATCGGCCTGCTGCTGGGGGGCGTGTTGAAAGGGCAGGAGTTAATTACCAGCGCCCGTGTGCGTAATCTGATTACGCAGCAGGATGGCATCAAAGCGGCGTACTTCGGTTTTGTGGATCGCTTTCGCGCGCTGCCGGGAGACTATGCCATGGCCACGAACAACATTAACCTGGCGACGGTGAATGGCAACGGCAATGGTCAAATCGAAGCGGCCGCGGCGTCGGTGGCGGGTAGCGTGGCGACCGAGGATATCGCTTTTTGGGAGCACCTGAGCCGGGCGGGTTTTATTACCGGCACCTACACCCATGGCGCCGCTTACACCGCCACGAGTGCGCCGACCAACCCCTACAATATGTTTCTGGTGATGCGGTTTGACAATGCCTATTCCGACACCGGCGCGCCTGCCGCCCGGCATAATCTGAAGACCGGCAATCAGGCGCCGTCCGACATACTGGCCGAAGTGGATCGCAAAGTGGATGACGGCAACCCGTTGACGGGAACATTTCGCTTCACCCCATTGTCCGCGACGGGTACTGCGGCGGATCCGCTCAAATGCATCAACAATGGCCCCCCGGTGGTGTGGAACGTGCTCGGCGCTATCGAGCCCAACTGCGGCGCCACCAGCCTGGTTTTTTGATAACCGGGTTCCGGGTGCGACCAAGTTCGCGGCAGCGGGCTTTGTTTTTGCTGCGATTCGCACGGCTGTTGCGGCGATCAGCCTTGCAACAGTTTAATTTCCGCCGCCGCCACGTTTTCTTCCGTGCCGAGCATCACGATGACATCGCCTTCCTCAATCACGGTATCCGGTACGGGCTCCACCGTCCTCACATTGCGCCGGCGAACCGCGGTGACTTCGATTTGCAGCGCCGCCAGATTCAATTGTGCGAATGACTGGCCGATCGCGGCGGCGCCGGATGCCATTCTCACCGAGTGCAGGCGCGGATGGGCGGCACGTTCGCCCTCGTCCTGTTCGTCGGTAATGCCGCGGAAAAACCCCCGGAACAGATGGTAATGTTGTTCGCGCGTCTCGCGAATGCGCCGCAGCACGCGATTTAGCGGCGTGCCGATCAGCATCAGCGTAGTCGAGGCCAGCATCAGGCTGCCTTCCATGATTTCGGCCACCACTTCGGCGGCGCCGGCGGCCTTGAGCCGCTCGATATCGGTATCTTCCCGCGTGCGAACTACCACCGGCAGGCCCGGGTGCAGTTCTTGCACCAGCGCCAATATGTGTAGCGCCGAGGCGGTATCGCTATAGGCGATGACCAGCGCGCGCGCGCGCAACAGCCCGGCGGCGATCAGTACCTCGCGCCGCGCCGCGTCGCCGAACACCACATGCTCCCCGGCTGCGGTGGCCTCGCTGATGCGCTGCGGATCGACATCCAGCGCGATCACCGGGATTTTTTCCTGTTCGAGAAAACGCGCCAGATTCTGTCCGCTGCGGCCATAGCCGCAGATCAGTACGTGCTCGTTTGCCGCCATCGTCTGCACCGCGATATTGTGTATCTGCATCGCGCGCATCATCCACTCGCTGGCGGAAAAGCGCCGCACGATAGCGTCGCTGCGCTGGATGATGAAAGGCGTCGCCAGCATCGACAGCACCATCGCCGCCAGCACCGGTTGCAGCCATTGCGGGCTGATTAACTGCGCGTTGCCGGCGTGGGCCAGCAGCACAAAGCCGAACTCGCCGCTCGCGCCGAGCGCAAGGCCGGTACGCAGCGCCACGCCGGATCCCGAGCCGAACAGCCGCGCAATGCCGAAAATGAGAAAGGTCTTGCCCGCCAGCAGCGCCACCAGGATCACGCCGACCCAGCCGTTCTGCACCACCACGCGGATATCCAGCAACATACCGATGGTGACAAAAAACAAACCCAGCAGCACATCGCGAAAGGGTTTGATGTCCTCTTCGACCTGATAGCGATACTCGGTTTCCGAGATCAGCACGCCCGCCACGAACGCGCCCAGCGCCAGCGACAGCCCGGCGAGCTCGGTCAGCCACGCGATGCCGAGCGTGACCAGCAGTACGTTCAATACAAATAATTCGGATGACTTCGCGCGTGCCACCACATGAAACCAGGCGCGCATCAGGCGTTGGCCGACGAACAGCAGCACGGCGAGAATTACCACGGCCTTGAGCAGCGCCCAGCCGATGTTGGCCGCCATGTCGCCGATGGGCGCGGCGAGGGCCGGGATGATGATCAGCAACGGCACCACCGCCAGATCCTGGAACAACAGGATGCCGATGATCTGGCGGCCGTGCTCGGCGTTCAATTCCTGGCGTTCGGCGAGCAGCTTGGCGAGGATCGCGGTGGAAGACATCGCCAGCGCGCCGCCGAGCACCAGCCCGCCCTGCCACGGCACGCCGAGCAGCAGCGCCGCCGCGAACACCACCAGCAAGGTGGCGCCGACCTGCGCGGCGCCGACGCCCAGCACCACGCGACGCATGGTCTGCAATTTTGGCAGACTGAATTCCAGTCCGATGCTGAACATCAGGAACACCACGCCGATTTCGGCGAGGTGATTTGCCTGCTGGGATTCCTCAACCCAACCCAATGCGTGCGGGCCGATGGCGGTGCCGGCGATGAGATAGCCCAGCAGCGGCGGCAACTTGAGTTTGCGGCACAGCACCACCACGAACACGGCGGCGGCAAGCAGCACCAGAACAGTTTGCAGGATTGTGGACATCGCTAGGGTTTGGATTTGGTGTTGGGCGTGGCCGCGCGCATTCCGGTCGATTGATAATGCCTTATCGAGCATAAATTGCAAGCGCGACCGCTTGCCATTTTAACGAGGGCGGCGCCGGGTATCTGCTATACTTTTCCCATGAATGCCGTTGTTTCCAAACCGTTGCAAGCCGAGCCCGGTGACGCCCTTTCCGTCGCGCGGCAGGTGCTGGATATCGAGGCGCGCGCGATCCGGTATTTGATGACGCGCCTGGATGCGAGTTTTTCGGCGGCGGTCGCCCTGGTGATGGCATGTCGCGGTCGCGTGGTGGTGAGCGGCATGGGCAAGTCGGGCCACATCGCGCGCAAGATCGCGTCAACCCTGGCCAGCACCGGCACGCCCGCGTTTTTTGTGCATCCGGCGGAGGCAAGCCACGGCGATTTGGGCATGATTACCCGTGACGATGTATTTATTGGGTTGTCCTACTCGGGAGAAAGCAGCGAATTGCTCGCCATCGTGCCCGTGCTGAAACGTCAGGGCGCGAAACTGATCGCGATGACCGGCAGCGCAACGTCGTCGCTGGCGTCCCAGTCCGACGTGCATCTTGACGCTGGTGTTGAAATGGAAGCCTGCCCGCTGAATCTCGCGCCAACGGCCAGCACCACTGCCGCGCTGGCGCTGGGCGACGCGCTGGCGGTGGCGTTGATGCGCGCGCGCGGCTTTACGCGCGACGAGTTTGCGATGTCGCACCCCGGCGGCGCATTGGGCCGGCGACTGCTGACGCTGGTGAGCGACGTGATGCGTACCGGACAGGCCGTTCCATCGGTGAAAGAAAGCGTTTCGATCATGGATGCGATGCTGGAGAGCAGCCGCGGCGCCATGGGCATGACCGCGATCGTGGATTCAACCGGCGGGGTGAAGGCGATCTTTACCGACGGCGACCTGCGGCGCGCGCTGGAGAAAGGCGTGGACGTGAGAGTGACGCCGGTGTCGCGGGCGATGACGGTCGGTCCGCGTACCATTACCGCGGATCGGCTGGCGGCCGAAGCGGTTGAAGTCATGGAGCGCGGCAAGGTCAATCAATTGCTGGTGGTGGATAGCACCGGCGTATTGGTCGGGGCGCTCAATATGCACGACCTGTTCCGGGCGAAAGTGGTTTGAGCCGGGTTTGCGCGAAACAAACAATTAGGCGATTCAGGTGACAGAGGCCGTAAAACAAGTGAACGTGATGGAGCGTGCCCGCAAGGTGCGGGTGGCCGCATTCGACGTCGATGGCATTTTGACCGACGGCTGCCTCTACTACACCGATAGCGGGGAGGAAATCAAAGCCTTCAACGCGCAGGATGGACACGGCATCAAGATGCTGAAGGACAGCGGGGTCGCGGTCGCCATCATCACCAGCCGCACTTCCCGCGTGGTCGAAAAGCGCGCGCGCGATCTGGGCATTGACTTGCTGTTTCAAGGCGTTGCCGACAAGCTCGAAACGATGCATGCGTTGTTGAAGCGGCTGGGATTCGATATGCAGTGCGCGAGTTATATGGGTGACGACGTGATCGATTTGCCGGTGTTAAGGCGCTGTGGATTGGCGGTAAGCGTGCCCGAAGCGCCCGCCGTGGTACGGCAACACGCGCACCATGTGACGCGGGTGCGGGGCGGGCACGGCGCGGTGCGTGAATTCACTGAAATGGTGATGCAGGCTCAGGGTACGCTGGATGCGCGGCTGGCGGAATATCTTGCCTGACAGCCCGCGATCCCGCGCGAAGTCTCATGAGTGAAGGCCTGTCCAAGCTGTTTCCGCTGGTGTTGATGGCGCTGTTGGCGGGGCTGACCTACTGGCTGGACCGAGTGGTGCAGCAGCCTGCTGCGTCACCGAACGCGCTCTTGCGGCATGCCCCGGACTACGTGGTTACCCGGATGCTGGCGACGCGCATGGATATCGATGGCCGGATCAAAAATACCCTGTATGCCGCAAAGCTGGTTCATTTTCCGGATGATGACACCACCGAGATTGAATCCCCCCGCTTCATCAGTTATGCAAAAAATGCCCCAGTGACCATCACATCACGATTGGGGCTGGTGTCCGGCAATGGAGAAAACGTATACTTCAAAGAGGCGGTGCGCGTCGTGAGATCGCCTTACGGCGAGAAGAGTGAGTTGGTGGTGAATACAGATTACCTGCATTTGCTGCCGGACGACAATATTGCAAAGACCGATCGTGCGGTTACCATTACCGATGCGAATATGGTTGTCAACGCGGTGGGTATGGAAATGAATAGTGAAACACGAATGCTGCGGTTGGATTCGCAAGTTAAAAGTGTTTTTCACGGCGCAAAGCGCGCCGGAAAATCGGGCGGGTAGATCATGAAGTCCTTGAAAACCATAACCAAGACCATAGCCACGACGCCCCATGCGCTCGTGGCGACGGCTATTCTGTGCGTAGGCTGGCTTGCGGGCGCTCCCGCGCACGCCGAGAAGGCGGATCGTGAAAAGCCCATCAATATCGAGTCCGACCGCGTGACGGTGGATGACGTGAAGCAGCTTTCCGTGTTCGAGGGTAAAGTGGTGCTGACGCAGGGCACGATGATTATCCGCGGCGACCGCATGGAGGTGCGTCAGGACAAGGAGGGGTTCAAGCTGGGCACCGTGTGGGGCAATCTCGCTTACTTCAAGCAAAAGCGCGAGGGGATCAATGAAAACGTGGAAGGCTGGGGCGAGCGCATCGAGTACGACAGCCGCGCGGATAAAGTGCAGTTATTCAAAAGAGCGGCAATGAAGCGCGGGGACGATGATGTCGCGGGCGACTATATTTCGTACGATGCCACGACCGAGTTTTTCCAGGTGATCGGCGGCGGCGCCAAGACCGCCACCGCCAATAACCCGGAAGGCCGCGTGCGCGCGGTGTTGCAGCCGAAAGCGCAAACCAAGCCGCCCGCGCAACCGCCCGTGCCGCTCAAGCCCGCGGATTCCATAGCCGCGCCGCGCGAGGAGCCGAATGTTCCGCGATAGCGCCGACATCCGGTCGGATAACGTGATCGCGCCGCTGCCGCGCAACGAGCTGAAAGCCGAGCGCCTGAAAAAGCGCTACCGCTCGCGCGTGGTCGTGCAGGATGTCTCGCTGGAAGTGCATAGCGGCGAAGTCATCGGCCTGCTGGGTCCGAACGGCGCCGGCAAGACCACCTGTTTTTACATGATGGTGGGCCTGGTGCCCATGGACGGCGGCGACCTGTATCTGGATGGCAAAAAACTGACCCATATGCCGATCCATCGGCGCGCGAAACTTGGCCTGTCCTATCTGCCGCAGGAAGCATCCATATTCCGGCGCTTGTCGGTGGCGGACAATATCCGCGCCATTCTTGAGCTGCAACTCCAGCGCCCGGTGGATATCAACAACCGGCTTGACGATTTATTGCGTGATCTTCACATCACGCACCTGCGCGATAACCCCGCGATCAGCCTGTCCGGCGGCGAGCGCCGCCGGGTGGAGATTGCACGCGCGCTGGCGACCTCGCCACGTTTCATTTTGCTGGACGAACCGTTCGCGGGGGTCGATCCGATCGCCGTGATCGAAATTCAGAAAATCGTCGGGTTTTTGAAAGATCGCGGCATCGGCGTGGTGATTACCGATCACAATGTGCGTGAAACGCTGGGTATTTGCGACCGCGCATACATTATCAACGAAGGGACGGTATTGGCGTATGGCACGCCGGCTGAAATCGTGGATAATGAAAGCGTCAGACGGATCTATCTTGGAGAGAATTTCCGGCTATAGCGGGGTTTGGTATGCACAGGCCCAGCCGTTAATCAGCCCTATGAAGCATTCGCTACAACTACGGCTCTCGCAACACCTGACGCTCACGCCGCAGTTGCAACTGTCGATACGTCTGTTGCAACTGTCCACGCAGGAACTGGATCAGGAGATCGAGCGTTACCTGCGCGACAATCCGTTGCTCGAACGCGACGAAGCCATGTCCGACATGACCAGTTTGTCCGGCATGACCAGCATGACCGGCGGCCTCTCCATGTCGGAACAGGCCATGCAGGCGTCCCTGTCAGAACAGGCCATGCAGTCATCTACGTCCGGCGACATGGGCGAGCAGTCCGCGCCCATGAACGGGAGCGAAAATACGGCGACGGACGGCGACTCGCGGGGCGGCGACCTGCTGGCGGAACTGTCTTATGCGCCGGCCAGGGACAACAGCGGTGACAATGACGGCGATGATCTTGGCTACCGGCAACAGGCGTCCGAGGCGCCCTCGCTGCGCGAGCATCTGTTGGGGCAGATTTCCTTGCTGAATTTGTCGGATCGGGATCGCACGCTGGTATCGCTGTTGATCGACACCCTGAACGACGATGGTTATATCACGCAGAGTCTCGATGACGTGCGCGACATGCTGCCGGACGAGCTGTGCGTGGATGATGAAGAATTGCAGATCTCGTTGCGGCACTTGCAGCATCTGGATCCTCGCGGCGTCGGCGCTCGCTCGCTGGCGGAATGTCTGCTGCTGCAACTGGGGGCATTGCCGCCCGCCACGCCGTTCCAGGATAAAGCGATCGAGGTGGTAACGCATCACCTTGATGCGCTGGCGTCGCGTGACTTCGCGAAACTCAAGCGCGTCCTGCGCTGCGGCGAAGACAGCCTGCGCGCCGTGCAAAAGCTCATTACCAGCCTGAACCCGAAACCGGGCCGGGATTTTGCCGCGGACGACGTGCGGTATGTAATTCCAGATGTTTATGTCACTAAAAACAAGGGGTTATGGGTTGTCGCGCTGAACTCGGATGCCATGCCCAAGCTGCGCGTCAATCGCATGTATGCCGACATACTCGGACGTAGCCGCGGCAGCGCGCAGCAGTTGAGCGGTCAATTGCAGGAGGCGAAGTGGCTGATCAAAAACGTGCAGCAGCGTTTCGACACCATTCTGCGGGTATCACAGGCGATCGTGGACCGGCAGCGCAATTTTCTCGAGCACGGCGCGGTTGCCATGCGGCCGCTGGTGTTGCGCGAGATCGCGGATGTGCTGGAGTTGCATGAATCGACGGTGTCGCGCGTCACCACGAATAAATACATGCGCACGCCGCGCGGCATTTTCGAGTTGAAGTTTTTTTTCGGCAGCCATGTCGGCACCGATGCCGGCGGTTCCGCGTCCAGCACCGCCATACGCGCATTGATCAAGCAGCTCGTTGCTGCGGAAAACTCACGCAAACCGCTGAGTGATTCGCAGATTTCGGGCATATTGGGGCAGCAAGGTATGGTGGTAGCGCGCCGTACTGTGGCAAAGTACCGGGAGTCGCTGCAAATACTTCCGGGGAACCTTCGAAAAACCTTGTAAAGGAGTCAGCGCCATGAACCTGAACATTACGGGCCACCATATTCAAGTAACCCCCGCCATTCGCGAATACGTGAGCGGCAAAATGCAGCGCGTGACCAAACACTTCGATCATGTGATCGACGTGAATGTCATCATGTCGGTGGAGAAGCTGCGGCAAAAAGTCGAGGCGACGGTACGCGTGCGCGGCAAGGATGTTTTCTGCGAGAGCACCGAAGAGGATATGTACGCCGCGATCGATATCCTGATCGACAAGCTGGATCGCGCCATCATCAAGCACAAAGAGAAGGGCTTGAGTCACCGGCACGATACCATTGCGCTGAAAGAAACGCCCCCCGAGTAATCGCGTAAACCCTGACCGCGGCGATGTGCGAAGCGGCGCCGGTATTTCGCTTCGCCATCGCTGCCTGAATCAAAACAAAGCAAAGTGTAGTTCCATGAATCTTGTCGCACGGATATTGCCCTTGTCCAACGTGGTTATCGATCTGGACATGGCAAGCAAAAAACGGGTTTTTGAACAGGCGGGGCTGCTGTTCGAGAACAATCACCAGATCGCCCGCGCGCAGGTGTTCGACAGCCTGTTCGCCCGCGAAAAGCTCGGCTCGACCGGGCTGGGTCAGGGCGTCGCGATTCCGCACGGGCGCGTGAAAGGGCTGAAAAACGCGGTGGGCGCGCTGGTTCGCATGAAAGCGCCGATCCCGTTCGATGCGCCGGACGGGCAGGGCGTAGGGCTGATCTTCATACTGATGGTGCCCGACCGCGCCACCGATATGCACTTGCAGATACTCTCGGAGCTGGCCGAAATGTTCAGCGACAAGGCGTTTCGCGAGCAACTGAACGCGGCGCCCGCCGCCGCCGATCTTCATGCGTTGATTTCACAATGGCTACCCCATGCCCCGGATCAGCATCGCGCGGCTGTTTGAAGATAACGAGTCGCGGCTGAAGCTGGAGTGGCGCGCCGGGCGTGAAGGCGCGGAGAAAACGCTCAACAGCGAGCTGACCAAGGATTCCTCGCAGGGGCTCATCGGGCATTTGAATTTTATCCACCCCAACCTGATCCAGGTGCTCGGCCTGTCGGAGATACAGCATCTGGAGTCGATGGATACCGACGCCTGCGGCACGACGTTAAAGCAGGTTGCAACGCGGGAGCTGGCGTGTTTCATCGTGGCCGGCGCCGCGCGCGTGCCCCAGGCATTGCTCGACGTGGCCGCCGCCACCGCAACGCCGCTGCTGGTGTCGCCGTTGCCCAGCGTGGAACTGATGTGGATGCTGCGGCCGTATCTGGCGCGCGCGCTGGCGGAATCCACCACCGTGCATGGCGTGATGCTCGACGTGCTCGGCATGGGTGTGCTGATTACCGGCGAGTCCGGCGCGGGCAAAAGCGAACTTGCGCTCGAATTGATATCGCGCGGCAGCGGCTTGATAGCGGATGACGTGGTGGAGTTATATCGGGTGGGCCCGGAAAGTATCGATGGCCGCTGCCCGGCGATGCTCAAGGATTTTCTCGAAGTACGCGGACTGGGCGTGCTCAATATCCGCGCCATTTTCGGCGAGGCGGCGTTGCGCCCGCGCAAGACGCTCAAGCTGATCGTGCATCTGGAGCGGCCCGGCGGGCGTGACGCGGCATCCGTCGAACGCTTGCCCTTGAAGCCGGGCGCGGAAAGCATCATGGGCGTCGAGATTCGCAAGGTGGCGATACCGGTGGCGGCGGGGCGCAACCTCGCGGTGCTGACCGAGGCCGCGGTGCGTAACTGCGTACTGCAATTGCGCGGCATCGACAGCACCCGCGAATTCATCGAACGGCAGGCCGAGCAGATGGAAAGCGCGCATGACGACGACGATAAGCTCTAACGAGCGGCGCGCCATGGATTTGGTGTTGATTACCGGCCTGTCGGGGTCGGGCAAGAGTATTGCGCTCAACGTGCTGGCGGACGCGGGTTACTATTGCGTGGATAATTTCCCGGGCAAACTGTTTAACGCTCTGGTGGATGAACTGTCGGCGTCGGAAACCCGGCGCGTGGCACTGACCATGGATGCGCGTTCGGGCCGCGATCTCGCGGATTTTCCAACCCATGCCCACAGTCTTCGCGCACGCGGCGTGCGTTTCAAAATGCTGTATCTCGACGCCAAGGACGACACGCTGATCAAGCGCTTCTCCGAAACGCGCCGCCGTCACCCGCTGTCCGATGGCCGCCTGACCCTGCCCGAATGCATCGCGCGCGAGCGTGAGCTGCTGGCCGACATGGCGGCGCTGGCAAACCGCGTGGATACCAGTGACCTTGCGGCGAATGCGTTGCGCGCCTGGGTGAAAGATTTTGTCGCCGTGCCGCAGGGCGGGTTGACGCTGCTGTTTGAATCGTTCGGCTTCCGCTACGGCATACCGCTGGATGCGGATCTGGTGTTCGACGTGCGCTGCCTGCCCAACCCGCACTATGATCCCGTGTTGCGCCCGTTGACGGGCATGGACGCGGCGGTGATTGAATTCATGAACCACACGCCCGACGCGCAGCGCATGTTCGAAGACATCCGGCGCTTCGTCGAAACCTGGCTGCCCTCGTACCGGCGCGACAATCGCAGCTACCTCACGGTGGCCATCGGCTGCACCGGCGGGCGGCATCGCTCGGTGTATTTTGTCGAAGCGCTGGCGAATTCGTTTCGGTCGTCCGCGCAGGTGCTGGCGCGGCATCGCGGGCTGTCGCCGTAAACGTAGCGCATTCACGCCATGACCGGCGCGCAACGAAAAAATATATTCCTGTTTCCCTTGGGCACGCCGCTGTTTCCCGGCGGCGTATTGCCGCTGAAAATTTTTGAGCAGCGCTACCTCGACATGACCAAGGCGTGCGTGCGCGACAACTTGCCGTTCGGCGTGTGCCTCATACGCGAAGGGCGTGAAGTCGGCGCGGCAGCCGTGCCCGAGCCCCTGGGTTGCCTGGCGACGATAGAACATTGGGACATGCCTAATGCCAGCATGTTTCATTTACTCGCGCGCGGCGGCGAACGCTTTCGCATCCTTGAAACCAGCGTTGCCGCGAACGGCTTGCTGTCCGGCGACGTTGAAATGTTGCCGCCGGTGGAGGCCTGCGCGCCGGATGCGGATTGCGTTGAATTACTGCAACGGGTGATTGAGCAAGTGGGTGCTGAGCGTTTTCCGCAGCCGATCAAACTGGATGACGGCGCGTGGGTGGCTTACCGGCTGGCCGAGATGTTGCCGATGGCGATGGCGGATAAGCAGTTGCTGCTGCAAGCCACGCGCGCGGATGATTTGCTGGAAAGTGTAAAAAATATAATAAAAACAAATAGTTAAGGAAGCTTCCCGGCGGCAACCATGCGGCTTTGCAACACATAGCGCGAGAGCCAGATCAAATGATCGTCAAATTCTCCGCCCGTGCCGCTTGCGCCCGCGGCCTGCGCGGCACGACTGACAAACGTCGCTGTTCCAGCGGCATTGGTGTTTTCATCGGTGTTGCCCGCCGGCCAGCCCGCCGGCAAGGCTGGCGCGGTTCCTAGCGGGTCAACCGAGCCGTAGCCGTTTTTCCCCTGCGATAGCACAACAACCGGCACGATATTGGCATTGGTTAAATTTATCAGCGCGCCGACGCTGTTGCGGGTGCGAATCGTGATGTCGGGTGGCGTGTCCGTGGTGAACGGCGTCGCGCTGGACGCATAGGCAAGCGTCACGCTGTAACGATGAAGATGTCCCCAGGCGTCGAGCCGGGACACGCCCAGCGTTTCCCACGGGACGAATCCCTGGCGCTTGCCTGCGCTGCACACGCCGCCGGTGCGATCTTCCCGCCCATTGGTGGCCGATACGGCAGGGCAGGGCAGATAGCCATGGGTTGCCGCGAAGCCAAGCAGGGACTCGCGGATTTCCTCCATCGACTTCTGCGTCTCGGCGATTTGACGCTGTTCCACTTGCAGGGTCAGCGGCACGAGAATACTGCCGAGCAGCAGCGCGATGACGAAAATGGCGATGGCAAGCTCTACCAACGAAAAACCCGATGCGCGGCGTTTGCGTGTCATGGCGCGATGATAATCACTCTGTCGTTGCCGGCGGCCGACGCGGGTGCGTGCGTGAATATCGGGAACGAGGCGGTGTTGGGCGGCTCCAGACAATCGGCGATGGTCGCGCAGGGGCGGGTTTGCGCCGTGTACGCCGTGCCGGGCGTGATGAGCAGCGCGCGGATTCCGCCGACGCCGTTGACGGTGAGGAATCCGCCCGTGCCAGTGCAATCCGGTGCGGCGGGGTTCGTGCAGGCGGGCGCCACGGCATAGAACAGGATGTTTTTCCAGCCGTTGGGCAGATACCAAGGCGGCAGTGCCGCCCCGACTGGCGCCGCGCCGCAGGCGCCCGGTAGCTCCGGTACACGGCCCTGCGTGGATGCCACGCAGGGCGGCTCGGTCGATCCATAAGCGTGAGCCGACGGAAAGTATCGTCGCGCCGGATGGTTAAAGTACGCATTCAGAAAGACGCGTGTTTCGCGCGCCACGCGCATTTCCACCGCTGGAAAGAACGTGGCGGCGGTGATGGTCAGCAGCCGGTCGTTAAACGTGCCGCTGGGCTGCGCCGTGGTAAAAATCGTATCGCTGTTGGCGTTCTCGCCTTCCAGGTAATGCGACACATTATTCAGGTTGGCTGCGCTGCGATCTTGTCCCGCCACGGCAGGTCCGGCGGCGAACACGATGGCGATCACGTTGCTTGCCGGTGAAACGCCGTTCACGGTGAGTTGTCCCGGCGTGGCGCTGTTCAACGGTGTTACGGCGGGATTATTCTTGAAGTTGCCGGACACGGCGTACCACAGGCGCTCGCCATAACCATCTCTCAGGTCGGTGATTCCCAGCGTAGCCCACGGCAAACGGCCGATCTGCGTCGCCGTGGAATTGCAGCTTGGCTCGGCGGTGCCGTTGCTGTTGGTATCGGGACACGGCAACTCTCCCGGGCGGGGTACCGGCAGCGGATTGTTGCGCTGGCCCGACGCGTAGGCAATCAGCGCCTGCCGGGCTTGCGACAGCGCCTGCTCGGTTTTTGCGTCGGCTGCCAACGCCGGATTGCGCGGCTGGATAAAGCCGAGCATGCTCACGGATACGGCGGTCGCCAATAACAACACCGTGATTAATATCACCTGACCCTGCTGTAACCGGAGACGGGCGCTCATCACACGCATTATTTGGCGCTTGCCGTGTTTGGCGTGCTGGTCGTGCCTGTCGTGCTTGACGCGCTCGCAGCGGCCGGCGCAGGCTTGGGCACGGGGTTATCGCGGGTCTCGCGCCGCGCATACGATTCCGTGATCGAGCCCGACACCACATCCATGCTTTGCCCGACACGCAGCGATGCGGAGCGTTCGGATTGAGGCACGGCGATGGAAACCGCGCCATCACGACGCACGCCGAGCACGCTCACTTCACCGTCGCGCGAGTGGTCGGACATGGGTTTGCCGTTGATCCATACCGTTGATTTGCCGTCGCCGCGGCGCACGACGCCGCCGTAGGTTACGACGCCGGGGCCTTGCGCGGCGGTCGGTGCGGCTTCCGGGCTTGCCGGCGGTTGGCGGTTCGGATTCGCACGCGCGGCATTGAGTTGGGCGCGCTGCGCGGGGGTAAAAAAAAGCCTGCCCAATTCGTCGTCCGCCTGCACGCCATTTGCTGCACAGGCGGCGCAGCCGGTACAGGTCAGCGCGATCAGCAGCGCACGCGGGCAACGCATCATGGCCGTTGCTCCGCCGGCGCGGACGGTTGCGCGGTGATCCACGACACTTGGCAATCGGCGGCAAGGTTCGCTTGAAAACGCAGCGTCGGCGCCGGCGCGGCTGAACCCGCCGTGCGTCGCAAGGTGCATTGATCGAGCAGAAATAACCCCGCCTGCTGTTTTGACAGC
>JANPOH010000568.1:0-6581 GCA_031427895.1 Betaproteobacteria bacterium | reverse complement strand
GCATTTTTCGGTGTGGCGTTCGCCATCACTGCGCTGCTGCTGTTTTTTTATTCCGGCTCGTTACGGTTGACCGTTCTGGCCCTCGTCTGCGCGCTGATGCCGGTGATCTGGTTGCTGGGAATTCTGCCCCTGATCGGATTCGGCATTGATCCGCTTTCCATTCTGGTGCCGTTTCTGATTTTTTCCATCGGTGTTTCCCATGCGGTGCAGATGACCAATGTGTGGAAGGCCGAGGTGGTGCGGGGTGCCGAGGGGCCTGCGGCAGCGCGCAATGCCTTTTTGCGCTTGGCGATTCCAGGCACGGTGGCGCTGATTACCAATGCACTGGGTTTTATGGTGATCATGCATATCAAGATCGATATCGTGCGTGAGTTGGGCGTTACGGCCAGTCTGGGCGTGGCGCTGATGATCCTCACCAACAAGATGCTGCTGCCCATCTTGCTGTCCTACGCCACGCTGGAACCTGCCGCACACCGGCGTGCAAGCGCAGCGGGATCCCGGTTTGACGGCCTGTGGCGCAGTCTGGCGCGCCTCACGCGGCCGCGCGCGGCATTGATTATGGTTGCGGTGGCGTTGGTTTTGCTGATCGGCGGCGCCTGGAAGGCTCGCGATATCAAGACCGGAGATCTGGGCAAAGGTATCCCGGAGCTGCGTGATGACTCCCGCTACAACAAAGACAACGCAGTCATTGTCAGCAAGTTTTCAATCGGCGTAGACGTGATTTCGGTGATCGTACAGACGCATGGCGTAAAGGGCGCATGCACGACGCACGAAATCATGGACACCATAGACCGCTTCGAACTGTACATGCGCAATGTCCACGGGGTGCAGTCGGTGGTGGCGCTGCCCGGCCTTGCAAAAATCATCAACGCCGGATGGAACGAAGGTAATCTGAAGTGGCGCGCGCTGTCACGCAACCGCGATGTGTTGGCGCAGTCCGTCACGCCGGTGGATACCGCCACGGGCCTGCTTAATAGCGACTGCAGCGCCATGCAAGTACTTGTTTTTACTAAAGATCACCAAGGGACAACGATTGCCCATATCGTCCGCGAAATCAAGAAATTCACGCACGAGCATAATTCGGACAAGCTAAAGTTCCTGCTCGCCAGCGGCAATGTGGGAGTGATGGCCGCCACCAACGAAGCGGTGGATGCCGCCGAAGTGACCATGCTGATGTCCATTTTCGGCACCATCATTTTTCTGTGCTGGCTGATGTTCCGCCAATGGCAGGCGGTACTTTGCATCATCTTGCCGCTGGCGCTGGTTTCGATACTATGCAATGCGCTGATGGCGAGCTTGGGGATCGGGCTCAAGGTATCCACCCTGCCGGTGATCGCACTGGGCGTGGGCGTGGGGCGTGGACTACGGCATTTATCTCTACGAGCGTTTCAAGCACCATCTGGTTATATCGGGCGCGAGTCTCGAAGCAGCTTTTTTCGAGGCACTGCGCGAGCGCGGCACGGCTGCGGTATTCACCGCCGTCACCATGAGTGTGGGCGTGGGCTCGTGGGCATTCTCGGCGCTTAAATTCCAGGCCGACATGGGCATACTGCTCGCCTTCATGTTTCTGGTGAACATGCTGGGCGCCATTCTGTTACTGCCGGCGCTGGCGGCATTGTTGCTTAACCCGCGCCAACGCTCGTCCTGATTGTTCGGCACGCCCGAGCAGAGCGTGCCGCCCGAATTTGTGACCCCGGTGAATCAGCAGAGGGTATCGAATCACGTTGCACACGCAAGTCGCGCAACCGCCGTAGCGTGGTGCTAGAATCTTTCCATTCTTCGCATAGTTGATCCCATGACTACATCCTCTCCGTTTATCGTCCGTAAAGCCGCCGTGCTGGGCGCCGGCGTGATGGGTGCGCAGATTGCCGCGCATCTGGTCAACGCCAACGTCGATGTCATCCTGTTTGAGTTGCCTGCAAAAGAGGGCGACCCCAACGGCAATGTGCTGAAGGCGGTGGATAATCTTCGCAAACTCGAACCCAGCCCGCTCGCCACGCCCGCGCGCGCGGGGTTTATCCGCCCGGCCAACTACGAGCAGCATCTCGATTTGCTGAAGGAATGCGACCTCGTGATCGAGGCGATTTCCGAGCGCATGGACTGGAAATCCGATCTGTATAAAAAGGTCGCGCCGTTTTTAGGCGCGGACGCGATTTTCGCGAGCAACACCTCGGGGCTGTCGATCAACCAACTGGCCGGGGCGTTTCCCGCCGAGTTGCGGCACCGCTTCTGCGGCGTGCATTTTTTCAATCCGCCGCGTTATATGCACCTGGTCGAGTTGATTGCGTGCAAGGAAACCGAAGCGCACATCCTCGACGATCTCGAAAAGTTCCTGGTCACCACGCTCGGCAAGGGCGTGATCCGCGCCAAAGACACGCCGAATTTCATCGCCAATCGCGTGGGCGTGTTTTCGATGCTGGCGACGATCCATCATGCCGAACGGCTGGGCATCGGCTTTGACACGGTGGATGCGTTGACCGGCGCGCTGATCGGTCGCCCGAAAAGCGCCACTTTCCGCACGGCGGATGTGGTGGGGCTCGACACCTTCGCGCATGTCGTCAACACCATGAAGGACACCCTGCCGAATGATCCGTGGCATAAATATTACGCCGTGCCCGCGTGGCTGAAAGCGTTGATCGAGCAGGGCGCGCTGGGGCAAAAATCCAAACGCGGCGTCTATCAAAAAGTCGGAAAAGACATACAAGTACTTGATTTAAAACAACAAAATTATCGTGTTTCGGATGGAGAGGCCGACGCGGATGTTGTTGAAATTCTCAAAAACAAGAATGTCGCCGAGCGCTTCGCGCAATTGCATGCCGGCGCGCATCCGCAGGCGCAATTTTTGTGGGCGATTTTCCGCGATACGTTTCACTACTGTTCGGTGCATCTGGCCGACATAGCGAGCAATGCGCGTGATGTCGATTTCGCCATCCGCTGGGGCTTCGGCTGGGACAGCGGCCCGTTTGAAATCTGGCAGGCGGCGGGCTGGCAGCAGGTGGCTACATGGGTGGCGGAGGATATCGCCGTGGGCAAATCGATGTCGAGCGCGCCGTTACCGGCGTGGGCGACGGATGCGGCGCGCGTGGGTGTGCATACGCCGCAAGGTTCGTTCGCGCCGCCGTCAAACGGCTATCAGCCGCGTTCGACACTGCCGGTGTACCAGCGCCAACTGTTCCCCGACAAGTTGCTGGGCGAAGAACGCCAATACGGCGAAACGATTTTTGAAACCGATGGCGTGCGCTGCTGGCACACCGGCGACGACATTGCGATTGTCAGCTTCAAGAGCCGCATGCACGCCATCGGCGACGATGTGCTCGACGGGGTGCGGCAGGCGATCACGCTTGCCGAAGAAAAATATCTGGGCCTGGTGATCTGGCAGACCGAAGCGCCGTTTTCGGTGGGCGCGAATCTGAAAAAAACGCCTGCGGGCGGCGCGCGGCCCGCGTCGAAGCCGTCGGCTTTTGGCAAACTGTTGAAGTCTTTCAAGAAAGAAGCCGAGTCGCTGGCGCTGAAAGCCGCGCGGCAGATCGGCGTGGCCGATCAACTGATGGCGGGCAAGCTGGCCGAGGTTGAACATCTGGTCGAGCAATTCCAGATCACCACGCAGGCGCTGAAATATTCGATGACGCCGACGGTGGCGGCGGTCGACGGCCTGGCGCTGGGCGGCGGCTGTGAATTCGTGATGCACTGTGATCGCGCGGTGGCCACGCTCGAAAGTTATATTGGGCTGGTGGAGGCCGGCGTCGGCTTGTTGCCCGCGGGCGGCGGTTGCAAGGAATTCGCCCTGCGCGTGGCGGCGGACGCCAAGGGCGGCACGGCGTCGTTCTTCATCCAGAAATATTTCAAATCCGTGGCGATGGCGGAGGTGGGGCGCAGCGCCGAACACGCGCGCGACATCGGCTACCTGCGCGCCACCGACAAAGTGGTGATGAACCGTTTTGAATTGCTCGAAATCGCCAAGGCCGAAGTGCGCGCGCTGGCAGCGGGCGGTTATCGTCCGCCGCTGCGCCAAACCGCGATCCCGGCGGCGGGCCGCAGCGAAATAGCCACCATCCGTACGGTGCTGGAAAACATGCTGGCAGGCGGGCACATTTCGGCGCACGATCATTTAATCGGTTGCAAAGTGGCGCAGGTGATGTGCGGCGGCGACATCGAGGCCGGCAGTTTGGTGGACGAACAATGGTACCTCGATTTGGAGCGCCGGCATTTCATGGAACTGATGGCGACCGAGAAAACCCAGGCGCGGATTGAGCATATGCTTAAGACGGGAAAGCCGCTTAGAAACTAAGGTTAAAACTCAAAGGCGGAAGGATGAAGGATGAAAACCAACGGGTTGGCCTGTTTTCATCCTTCCACCTTCATCCTTCATCCTTCATCCTTGTAGTGAGGAGAGCAAAAATGAAGCAAATCCAGGATGCGTATATAGTTTCAGCCACCCGCACGCCCGTGGGCAAAGCGCCGCGCGGCATGTTCAAGAATGTGCGTCCTGACGACTTGCTGGCGCATGTGTTGAAAGCGGCGGTGGCCCAGTGCCCCGGTCTGGATTTGACGGCGATTGATGATGTGATTGTCGGGTGCGCCATGCCGGAGGCGGAGCAGGGCATGAATGTCGCGCGTATTGGTTTGTTGCTGGCCGGGTTTCCTGATAGCGTTTCCGGGCTGACGATCAATCGCTTTTGTTCGTCGGGCGTGCAGGCGGTGGCGCTGGCAGCAGATCGCATTCGTTTGGGCGAGGCCGATGTAATGATCGCTGCGGGCACCGAGAGCATGAGCATGGTGCCGATGGGGGGCAATAAGCCGTCGTTCAGTCCGGCTATTTTCGACAAAGATGAAAATGTCGGCATCGCTTACGGCATGGGCATCACCGCCGAGCGCGTGGCCGAGCAATGGAAAGTCAGCCGCGAAGAACAGGATATGTTTGCGGCAGAAAGTCATCGACGCGCTTTGCGTGCGATAGAAAACGGGGACTTCAAAGCGGAAACGACGCCGTACACCCTCAACGAGCGTTTGCCTGATCTGGTGACACGCGAGATCAAGGTGAAATCACGCGAAGTGACCACCGATGAAGGCCCGCGCCGCGAAACCTCGCCCGAGGGACTGGCCAAACTGCGGCCCGCGTTTTCATTAAAGGGCAGCGTCACCGCCGGTAACAGCTCGCAGATGTCGGATGGCGCGGGCGCGATCGTGCTGATGAGCGAAGCCGCGATGAAGCGCTTTGGCGCCAGTCCGCTGGGGCGTTTTATGGGTTATGCCGTGGCCGGCGTGCCGCCGGATGTGATGGGCATCGGGCCGGTGAAGGCGATTCCCAAGGTGTTGAAGCAGGCCGGGCTTACACAGGATGCGCTCGACTGGATTGAACTGAACGAAGCGTTCGCCGCGCAGTCGCTGGCGGTGATTCAAACGCTGGGGCTGGACCCGGCGAAAACCAATCCGCTGGGCGGCGCGATTGCGCTGGGGCATCCGCTGGGCGCCACCGGGGCGGTGCGCGTGGCGACACTGATGCACGGCATGCGGCGCACGAAAAAGAAATACGGCATGGTTACCATGTGCATCGGCACCGGCATGGGCGCGGCAGGGGTCTTTGAGGGACTTTAAGTATCCGCGCTTCCATTCCAGTGGCGCGACGGCGTAGACTGTCAGAGTGCGAATAACGGCAAACGAGGAGCGGAAATAATGATGCGCGGAAAAACCGGGATCAGGGTGTTGCTGGCGGGGCTGGCGCTGGTTTCCATGGCGGCACGCGCGGCGGAGATCGAAGGGGTGCGAGTCGATGAGCAGGTAACCACGCCGGGCGGCGCACTGGTGTTGAATGGCGCAGGCGTGCGTACCAAGCTGGCGTTCATGAAGCTCTACGTGGGCGCGCTCTACCTGCCCGCGAAAAAACTCGGCGCCGATGAAATCCTCAAGGATGCGGGCGCAAAACGGGTTGCGATGCATGTGCTGATCGACGAATTACCGATGAAGGATTTGATCGCCACGCTCAACAATGCCATCGCGGCGAATCATATTCCCGCCGAAATTGCGTTGATTGAAAGCCGCTTGCGCGACCTGAATCGCATAATGAGCACGGTCGGCATGCTGAAAAAAGGCAATACCGTGTTGCTGGATTACATTCCAAACACCGGCACCCGCGTCACCATCAACGGCGAGGAAAAAATCGTCATCAAGGGCGAGGATTTTTTCCAGGCGCTGCTGCGTATCTGGATCGGCAAAAAGCCGGTTGATGGCGCGCTGCGGCGCGCCATGCTGGGGGATACCGGCGGCTTCCGCTTATTCTAAAAAGTAAATAAAAACAGATACTTACGTTTTGTTCCGAGGGGGGGGGCACCTCCCGCCTACCACAATGTGGCCGCCCGCTACATGTTCGGATAATTCGGCCCACCGCCGCCTTCGGGCGTCACCCACACGATGTTCTGCGTCGGGTCTTTGATGTCGCAGGTTTTGCAGTGCACGCAGTTCTGCGCGTTGATCTGTAAGCGTGCCTTGGTACCACCGGCGCCGTCGGCGTCGCGCACGATCTCATACACGCCTGCCGGGCAATAGCGCTGTTCCGGCGCATCGTACAGCTCAAGATTGACGTT
>JANPOH010000567.1:0-2046 GCA_031427895.1 Betaproteobacteria bacterium | reverse complement strand
GAAAATCCGCCGCATTAAAGAAGACGGCGGCTGCTACGAGGTGTACGCGTTCGACAAGAACGGTGATCGCGTTAACGCTTACTATCACCCGGTCACGCTGGCGCTGGTGCCCAACACGCTGACGGTGCGCAAACCCTGATGCCAGACGGCGACGGCAAGCCGCCGGTCAAGGTTTGGGATCTGCTGGTTCGCGCAGGGCACTGGTCCATCGTCATCGGCATCATCGCCGCGTGGCTCACCCGCGGCAAATGGCATGAGTGGATCGGCTACGCCGTGCTTGCGGTGGTTACCGTGCGTGTGCTGTGGGGATGGATTGCACGCGGGGGTTCACGCTACGCGCGGTTCACCCAGTTCGTGCAATTGCCCGCGAACACCATCACGTACGGCAAACAAATCCTCGCGCACACGGAGCCGCGCCATCTCGGCCACAACCCGCTCGGCGGCTGGATGATTGTGGTCTTGCTCGTCACACTCACGGGCGTGTGCGTCACGGGCTGGCTTTTCACCACCGACCGGTTCTGGGGCGTCGAGTGGATGGAAGAATTACACGAATGGCTGACGTATTTGTTGCTCGGACTGGCGGCGCTGCATATCAGCGGGGTTATCTTTTCGTCGCTGCGCCACAAAGAGAACCTGGTGGCGGCGATGATTCATGGGCGCAAGAAAGCGCCGGGGCCGGGGGATGTAACGTAGGGCGGGAGTAGCGCAGCGTATCCCGCCTTTGGCGCGAACCGCAAAAGGCGGGATCGCTCCCGCCCTACCAAATCATCGCCCCGGTGAACTTGGGGTTAAATTCGCGATGTGCTCAATACCTATCGTCGCCCCACGGTCGTCCCACGCTCAATTAACCCAGTTCGCGATGCACAAACTCGATGATCTTTTCGATTGCATCCTTCGCCTGCCGTGAATTCGGGTCATTGGTGATGAACGCCTCGCCCACGCCTTCAAACAAATGCAGGTCCACCTTGCCGCCCGCCTTGCGGTAACTCGCGACAAAGCGTTCGCGATTCGGCACCGGATGCGCGAGATCCGCCGTGCCTTGCAAATAAACCACCGGCGGCATCAGCGCTTTTTCACCGCGCTCCAGCAGGCGCGTCGGATTCGCTTCGGCCATGTTCTCGGTGCTGCCCCAGTAGCGGTCGTGGCAATCGAGCCAGTTTGATGCCTGCTTGTCGTGCGCGCCGCCCTTTAGCCCCTGCGCGTACTCGTAGCGCCCCAGCGGATCAATCACCGGCCAGCACATCACCGCGCACTGCACCGACGCATCCACGCCCGCCGGCCCGGCCATCGCGCCATAGAGCGGGTCGTGCGGACGCATCGCCGTGAGCATCGCCTGATGGCCGCCGCTGGAAACGCCCAGAATGCCCACGCGCCTGGGATCGATATTGAATTCAGCCGCGCGCGACTTGAACCAGCGAATCGCGTAATTGATGTCCTGCATCGACGCCGGGTAAGCACAATCGGCACAATTGCCGCCATCCCCCGGCATGCGAAAATCCAGCGCGGCCACCACCACCCCGGTCTTCGCCACCGGCGCATCCGTGCCCTCGTCGGCAAGACGATCCTTGTTCACCCACGCGCCGCCGTGGATATCGATCAACAGCGGAAACGGTCCCTTGCCCTTGGGCTTATACACGCGCGCGAGATACCCCTTCGCGCCGTGGCGAACATATTCAACATCGGTGACATCGATTTCATAGCGGGTGAGTTCAGCGGCGATCATGAGGCGATCCTTGAGTGGAAAAATAAGAATGCGGCATTGTAGCGCCGCGAGTTGCGTCCGCGCGGCGCTCAGAACTTCATTTCCACTACGAAAAAAATATCAATTAAAACAAATAGTTACAAACAAACACCGCAGGAATGTCGTGTTGACCCGAACTCAATGCCCGCCGCCAAACCACCCCTTCATCTCATCATCGAACTCGCCGTCAATCAGCACATACAGCATCTTCGCCACCTTGCCCGATCGGTTGCTCCACGCATGATTGGTGCCGAGCTGAATCAACACGTCGCCCGCCTTTAACGTCACCTCGCCTTCGTCGAGCA
>JANPOH010000566.1:0-4582 GCA_031427895.1 Betaproteobacteria bacterium | reverse complement strand
TTCATCGCTGGTCACCAGCCACGGGCCGATCGGGCCGAAGGTATCGCAGCCTTTGCCCTTGTCCCATTGCGACGATTGCAACTGGAACGCGCGTTCCGAAACATCGTTGGCCACGCAGTAGCCGGCGACGTAGTTGAGCGAGTCTTCCTCGCTGACATATTGCGCCTTGGTGCCGATCACGATGGCGAGCTCGCATTCCCAATCAAGTTTGGTGGCGTTGCGCGGCATGATGGTGTCGTCGTCCGGGCCGCAGATGGAAGTGGTGGCCTTCATGAAAATAATCGGCTCGGTGGGCACCGCCATGCCGGCTTCGGCGGCGTGGTCTGAATAGTTCAGACCGATGGCGACATACTTGGAAATGCCGGTATAGGGCACGCCGATGCGCGGATTGCCGGTGACGATGGGCAGCGTTTCCGGTTTGATTTTGGCGATGCGCGCGAGATTGCGCGGCGACAATGTTTCCGCGTCCAGCGTGGCGACGACCTTGGACATATCGTGCAGCTTGCCCTGGGCGTCGATGATGCCGGGTTTCTCGTGTCCATCCTTACCGTAACGACAAAGTTTCATTTGATCTCCTGCTTTCCTGGTGACGTGTGTTTGGCAATACGCATTATAAACCGGCGCGGCTCTTGCCCTTAACCGCTTTATTCACCACATTGATCGGCCATTCTCCACTGAGAACCCGGCGCACTTCGCCGGGTGCGCCCGCTTGCAGCCCCACCATTGCCTGTTCGCTGTACCAGGCGGCGTGCGGGTTGATGATGACGTTTTCGCGTCCACGCAGCGGATGCGGGTTCGGCAGCGGCTCCGGGTCGGTGGTGTCGAGCGCTGCGCCGGCGATTTTTTTTGCGTCCAGCGCCCGCACCAGCGCATCGGTATCGATCACCGGGCCGCGCGCGCAGTTGATGATGACCGCGTTGGGTTTCATCGCGGCAAAGGCTTCGTCATTGATGCTCTTGCGGGTTTGCGGCGTCAGCGGCGGGTGTACCGAGACGAAATCGGACACTTTGAGCATATCCATCAATTCCATTTTTGTGCCGGGCTCGGCAAACTGGCCCTGCTTTACAAATGGGTCGGCGAACAGCACCTTCATGCCGAATGCCGCCGCGCGTATCGCCACCTGGCGCGCGATATTGCCGAAGCCGACGAGGCCAATGGTGCTGCCCGCGAGGCGCTGGATCGGCTTGCCCGGCGGCACGGCCCAGTGGCCGGCGCGCACTTGGCGGTCATAAAACGTAATCTTGCGCGCGGCGGATAGCAACAGCGCCATGGTGTGCTCGGCGACTTCTTCAATGCAGTAGGTTGGATTGTTGGTGACGATGATGCCGGCGGCGGTGGCGGCATCCAGATCAATGGTGTCCACGCCGATACCGTAGCGCGCGATGATCTTGCACTGGGGCATTTTCGCCATGTCCGCTGCCGTGATGGGGCCGGCGTAGGTGTTGAGCAGCGCCACGCAATCGGCGGCTTCGGCGAGAAATTGATCCGGGGTTTTGGTTTGCAGCGCGACCAGCTCGCCCAAACCCGCGAGGGTTTTTTGCTCGACGTCGAGGGACTCCCACACGTAATCGGTCAGAACTACTTTAGCGAGCGCCATAAAAGTCCTTTGGAAACATATGCATAAGTAAAAACGTCAAAACCATCGACACAGATGAACGCAGATTTACGCGGATTAAAAAACCTGACACGTCATTCCCGCCAGCGCGTGATTGACCAGTGCTGGGTTTTAATCTGCGTAAATCTGCGTTCATCTGTGTCAAAAAGGGTTTCGTTCTTGGTTGTAAATATCCGCGTTCCAGCAATTCGGCGGTTGTCTGCCGTCGAGGATGGCGAGAATATTATCCACCACCACGTTCGCCATCGATTCACGCAGCTCGGTAATGGCGCTGCCCACATGCGGCGTACACACCACGTTGTCCATCTTCTGCAGGTCGGGATGCGGGCGTGGCTCGTGTTCGTAGACATCCAGCCCCGCACCGGCGATGCGTTTTTCTTTCAGCGCCTCAACCAGCGCGAGTTCGTCGATCACCGGGCCGCGCGATGAATTGATGATATAGGCGGTGGGTTTCATCAGCGCGAACTGCGCAGCGCCGACAAGATGGCGGGTTTGCAGCGTAAGCTGCACATGCAGCGAGACAAAATCCGCTTGGCGAAAAACCTCGTCGAAGGGTAACCAGGTCGCTCCCAGTTCTTTTTCCTTTTCGGGGGAAAGACGCCGCGGGTCATGATAAATCACCGGCATGGAAAATCCGCCTGCCCGTTTTGCCATCGCGCTGCCCACGCCGCCGACGCCGATCAGGCCGAGTGTTTTGCCCGACACGCCGCCGCCGACCATGTAGCTTGATTGTGATCCGGGAAACACGCCGCTACGTAGCAGGCGGTCGCCTTCGGCGACACGGCGCGCCACTGTCATCAGCAGCGCCCACGCGAGGTCCGAGGTCGCGTCATTCAGCAGCAGCGCCGGTATCACCGTCACCGGCAGCTTGCGCGCGGTAGCGGCGGGGATGTCGATATCCGCCGGGGTGATGGTCATCGAGGCAATCGCCTTCAGCCTCGGATTGGCGTTGATGATGTCGGCGTCGATTTTGTCGTGCAGCAGGCAAAAAATGATGTCGTGTTCACGCGCGGCCTGCAACAGCTCGTCTTTGGTGGCGATGTGCAGTGCGTCGCGGTTGATGGTCAGGTCAGCAACTTTTTCAAGACGCGCAATGGCGCTGGGCGCCACCGGTTGCGTGAGATAAATTTTGGGACGCATCGCTTATGCGATCCAGCGCACGATGCCGGCCACCCCATCCACCGCCACCTGCGCGCCGTCGGGGATGGTGTTGGTGGCGTCGGCCACGCCCAGCACCATCGGTATGCCGCGCTCGCGCGCCAGCGATGCCAGGTGCGAAGTGCTGCCGCCGAGTTCAGTGACCACGGCGGATACATTGGTGAGTATGCGCGCCATGGCGGGGCCTGCGGCCTTGGTAATCAGCACGTCACCGGGCGCTACGTGGGCCAGCTCACATTCGCAGTTGACCACGCGCGCGCGGCCCGTGCCCCAGCCCACGCCGGCGGGTTGCCCGCGCAGACGCGGATGATTGCGCCAGATTTCGTCGGGCACTTTTTCCTGTGTGCCGACATGCAGCGGACGCGCTTGCAGCATTTTGATGCCGTCGCCGTCGTCGCCATCCACCATGGCCCATTCGATCTCCACCGGCAGGCCCATGATTTCTTCGGCGCGGCGCAGCATGCCGCCCAGCCGTGCCACTTGTGCATCGTTCAGGCAACGCTTGGGCTTATCCGATTTTTTGGGCGGCGTGAATTTGCGGTGCATGCAGCCGACGGCATGATATTTAGGCCCGACGGCGGCTTCGGTCAGCACCGCTTCACGCGACAGCAAATAGCGATCCGGCGTGACTTCGCCCTGCGCGATGCTCGAACCCAGGCCCCACGTCGCGTTAATCAGCATGCCGCCATCCACCGTTTGCGACAGCCCGCCACCGGCCGCCAGCGCGGGTATCAACGGTTGAATAATCAAAGCCATCGCGGTGTCGGCGGGGTCGAGATCGTGCGTGGCCATGTAGCGCAGCGCGCGCGTGGACCACATCGCCGCCCAGCAGGCGCGTATCGCGGTCTGATAATCGGTTTCGTCTTCGAGATCGAGAAAACTCTCGAACTGCCCGGCGAAGCTGGAGCCGAAGCGGTCTTCCACCAGCGCGGAGGAGCGCACCACGATAGGCAGGCCGTGCGTGGCCTTGATGCTGTTCCATACCGCCAGCAACGGTTCGAGAATTTCCGCGGTGATCGGTTCGTCCATCAAACCGATTTTCATGTCGAGCGCACAACGCCGCGCGGTCGCGCCATCGTCAGCAGCGAACGCGCCGCGCGCGGAGGCTTCGAGGCCGAGCGCCTTGATTTGCAGCCGGTAGGCGTCGGCGGACAAGCAGTAACCGCCGGGCGTGGGCAAGCCGCCATGGCCGAGCTTCGCCAGATTGGCGCCCTTGGGGCCGAATCGTGCGGTGTCGGCGGCTTCGGGGGAGGAGAGGGGGACTAGAAAGGTGGACATTGTTCAACTCCGATTAACCGCGGAACACACGGAACACGCGGAATAACCGCAAGAAGTTTTCCGCGTGTTCTGCGTGTTCCGCGGTTTAAATGTTTTTCGGCGTTAATCATGTTATCCAACCCTGGAATCGATCACCAACCGCAACACGCCGTTGGAGTTGCCTTCGTATTCTTTGAAAGCCTGATCGGTTTTTGAAAGCGGGAAAGTGCCGGAAACAAAACCTTTGATATCGATTTTGCCTTGCGACACCAGGTCAATAGACGGCGCCATATCGGTGGGGTGCAGCGCACGCGAGCCGATGATGCTGATTTCTTTGTAATACAGCGGAAAGGTGGTGAAGGTGGCGCAGCATTCGTGGCTTACGGCATAAGGTGACAAACGCCCGCCGGGTTTCAACATCTCAATCGCCACGGCCAGCGTAGCCGCGCCGCCTGCGGTGTCGATCACCACATCGGCACCTTGATTGCCGGTGAGCCGCATCACTTCGCTTAAACTTTTTTCAGCACTGACATCCAACGCATGATGCGCGCC
>JANPOH010000565.1:0-22686 GCA_031427895.1 Betaproteobacteria bacterium | reverse complement strand
AGGTGGAACAATGAAAACCGTAACCCTTGATGTACGCGCGCCGGCTGATTCAATGGGGGACTTCGTACAGGCATGGAAGACAGGGAAACGCCAGAAGACCGCACGCATCAGTTTTTCCACTCCCGAGTTGCTTTGGCAAGTGCTCACCGCCAAGCGGTGGGAATTGCTCAAGGCACTGTGCGGGGCAGGCCCGGTTTCCATACGCGAAGCGGCGCGCCGTGTAGGCCGCGACGTAAAGGCGGTTCACGGCGATGTGATGGTGCTGCTCGAAGCCGGTGTACTTAACCGTACGGAAGAAGGCAGTATCGAGTTTCAGTTCGAGGCGGTGAAGGTCGAGTTCCTGTTGCAGGCGGCGTAGCGTGTTTGCGCCGATGGGGTCGCCGCCCGTTCAAAGTATCCATAGCCGTTGCCACAACTTGTAAAGGTGCGGGCCGACGACGATGGGGCTGCCGGAGGACGCAAGAAGGGTGTAGCCATCGGGTGCGGCCCTGACGGCCACTTCAAGACCAATATTGCCGGCGGCCCCGCCGCGATTGTCGATCACCACCGGCTGGCAGCGCCTCGGCCAGCTTGGGTGCGAAGGCGCGCGCCATCAGATCCGTGGTGCCGCCGGCGGGGAAATTGACGATCAGGCGGATGGGTTTGGTAGGCCAGGTTTGGGCGATGGCGAGCGGCGTGAAGGAAATGAACGCAAGAACGACTGCGCCAGCAATCACATGCATTGCACCAACCGCACAACGGATGAGCAGGGCCATGATGTCCACTCCAAGTTGTTCGCCGCGTCATAATACCCGGATATCATGGCGCGTCGGCGCTGCCGTGATTCACAATCGATCGATGCAAACCTTGCCACGAAGATAAATGAACCGTCTGATCGCGTCACGCGGCCTATCTACCAGCCGGAGGCAGTTTGCGGCATATTTATAAACTGTTGATTTTATGAACATTATTTGCTCCTCCGCAGCCTATCTCCGATGATTGCGGCAAATGACGCCGCACGCATAAGCGCAAATGCACCTGCGGCAATACAAATACGCAGAAAAATCAAATGGTTGACTGGATTCCGTTTCCGTTGTGGCGCTGCTACACTGCGTTTCGGAAGTTCAATTTACGTTAGGTGGCATTCTGGGGAGTCAATAATGTGATGACCCGCGCGTATTTTCAAAGGCGGAAGGGAGAGGATATGAAAACGAGAGGCTATTCTGCGAGGTCGGCGTCTGCGTTGATAAAGATAAGTTTCAGCGCTTTGTGCTTTGTTGTGCTGGTTGCCTGTGCAGGCGTTCAGCCTGCCGGGGAGCCAGGAGACGGAAAATTCGAAATTGGCCTGATAGGCGACCAGCAATACAACCCCGAATCGGACGCTAAGTTTCCCCATATCATGGATGAGGTGAACCGGTCCAACCTCGCGTTCGTGGTCCACGTCGGAGATTTCAAGGGAGGGGCAGCTCCTCCGTGCGATGACAGTTTGTTCAAGCAGCGTAAACAACAGTTTGACGCGTCGAAACACCCCTTCATTTACACGCCCGGTGACAATGACTGGACTGACTGCCACGAGTCAAAAACTGCTCCCTACGATCCGATGGAGAGGCTGGTCAAGCTCCGCGAGATCTTTTTCCAGGGCAACCAGAGCCTCGGGCAGCGGAAACTGACGGTGAAGCGTCAAAGCGACGACCCGCAATTCTCAAAGTTCCGGGAAAACGTGCGATGGACGCAAGGGAATGTCTTGTTCATCACACTTCATATGGTGGGTTCGAACAATAACCTAGGGCGGGTGCCTGAAGCGGACGCTGAGTACCGCGAACGCAACGCTGCAAATCTGGCATGGCTCAGGGAGGCCTTCGACCTGGCAAGACGGGAGGGAAACAGGGCGGTAGTGATCTTTACACAGGCTAATCCCCGTTTTGAATTTGGAGTACCGCCCAGGCGGGGTGGGCTTCTGGGAATAGGCACGCCGCCGAAAAGAGCATCTGGGTTTACGGAGTTCATATCCGTTCTTGAGCCTGAGGTACTGTCTTTTGGGAAGCCGGTGCTCTTGATGCATGGCGATACCCATTATTTTCGCGTGGACAAGCCTTTATTCAGGACCGGCGAAGCGGGTCCCGGCAACTTTGGCCGCCAGATCGAAAACTTCACCCGGGTGGAAACGTTTGGCTTCCCGGAGGCGCATTGGGTGCGTGTAATAGTCGATCTCAAAGACCCACATTTGTTCACTTTCAAAGAGCAGATCGTCGACAAGAACCGGTTCACGAAGTCACAGTAGCTGCGAATGCCACCTAACGACACGCCGCACCCGGACGCGCGGGAAGCGCTGTACCGTATCAGGGGTCCATGGCCGCGCGCCGGTGGGCGTGGACGTTGGGCGTCTTAAGCCGAAGCGGGAGATAATGGCACCGATACGCATTTCCAGGAGCCAGAATTGCCGGAATTAAGCCGATTCTTCGGTATCATCATCGCCATGTACTACAACGATCATTCCCCGCCTCATTTCCACGCAAAATATGGTGGTGACCAAGCGTCCCTTCGGATAGATAATGGCGCGATCGTGGAAGGCAAACTTGGAACTCGCACGATGCGTCTGGTCGAGGAGTGGCGCGTTCTCCACCAAGTAGAGTTGCTTGAAGATTGGAATCGCGCTCGCGCCAGGCAGCCCTTAAACCAAATCGAACCGCTGGAGTAACTATCATGATTCCAAAAGTGATTGAAGTAAGGCCCTTGGAAGGCTACAAGCTTTGGCTTCGTTTCCAGGACGGTGTGTCCGGAACCGTAGATCTGAGCGGTGAACTTTGGGGTCCCATGTTCGAACCTCTTAAAGACAGCGCGCTCTTCGCCCAAGCGACGATACATCCAGAGCTTGAAACGGTCACATGGCCGAATGGTGCCGATCTCGCGCCAGAGTTTCTCTACCAGGCCGCCCAACAAAGTGTTGCAAGCGACGCGCCAGAAGCGGCGCGCGCCTGAACACTGACGTTAGCCGTCGATAAGGAACGGGATCCGTGGATCGAGACGAAGAGGAACAAGCGGAAGAGTCGCAAGACGAACCGGAAACGTATCGAGTCTTACTTGGAGGCAGGTGGACCCTCCAGAATCTCTACGAGTTTCCCCATTCGTTCTCGCAGTGCTACGCGTTTATTTACTGTCTCGACTCAAACTTGCATCCTCGGGACAGGGATCGGATCAGCGAGGCGTTCGTAGGCTACCCCTGGCGCGGTGGGTATAGCTACGTCAATATTTACACCGTGCTTCAAAATCAGGTTCCGGTTGAAGATCGCCCAGACATAGAGTCCATCTCGTATGCGTCGCCGGGGTGGCTCGACCTTTTCTTGAACGTAGACGTTGCCATCCAAGTAGCGAAGTCAGTGGCCATCTTAGCGGGTTCCGCGGCCGTGGCGGCGAAAGCATACGCAAGCGCAATGAAAGCTTTGGCGCAGGTTGCAGTTGATCGGAAGAGAGCTCAATTGCTCGAAATGCAGCTTACGCAAACTCAGCATAAGACATTTATGTCGATGTGCGAGGATATGGCAAAGTTTCTTGGCTTCAAGAATGTGAAGCAGCTTCATGAACGAACTGGAAGCCCTGAAGTCAGCCTGAAGCTCCTTGCTGCTCATTATCGCCGGACGAACCAACTTGTGGAGTTCGTAAAAGAAGGCAAGGTTGAGCTGCCCGAGCAAACCGACGGCTAACTTTAGTTCGAGCGGACGCGCATAAAGCCGCGCGCCGCTCAGCAAGACGTTAGAGAGCAACACTAAAACACTAAAACCAACGGAGGACGCGATGCGAATGGCTCATTGGCTGACGACTGCGATACTTGGATTGATGCTTACGGGCTGTGCGGGCATCCACACCGCGCCCACTCCGGAAGTGCGACAGGCCCTGGCCCCAACCGGCAAGCTTCGCGTTGGGCTCTATCTGGGCGGCCCCGTATCCGTGATACGGGATTCCGCGTTGGGTGAGATGAAGGGAGTAGGATTCGATCTCGGAAAAGAGTTCGCCCGGCGCATGGGGGTTCCGTTTGAGCCGGTGGTGTTCCCGTCACTCGGGGCCCTTGTCGACAGCGCGAAAACCGGAGAGTGGGACATCGCCGCCCTTGCGGTTAGCCCTGAGCGGGCGAAGGAGTGGGATTTCACCACGCCGCACCTGGAGGTCGAATTCGGCTACCTCGTCCCTGCCGGTTCTTCCATCTCGACATCGGCAGATGTGGATCGGTCCGGGATTCGAGTTGCGGTGCCGGGGAAGGGGCTGGTGGATTCCACTCTTTCTCGCGCGCTAAAGAATGCTGTAGTGGTCCGAAGTCCAGACCTTGCTGCCGGATTAGAGATGCTGAAATCTGGGAAAGCAGAGGTATTTGCTGGCAACAAGCCAAGCCTGTTCGAAATGTCGGATCAGTTGCCCGGCTCCCGGGTGCTCGCCGGTAGGTTTGCCAGCGTGCAACACGCTATGGTCGCTCCGAAGGGACGGGACCTCGGCGCGGCCTACCTGCGCAAATTCATTGAAGATGCGAAATCCGAGGGGCTGGTCAAAGCAGCGATCGAGCGGGCTGGAATGCGCGGCGCCGTTGTGGCCCCACCTCAATGATGCTCTCTAACCGCGGCTTGGACAGCGACGCCCGCGAAGCGGGCGCGCGTCAAGCCGGACGTTATACGCTTGATTTTTGATTGCGCTGCAAATTTGGTAATATGCCCATATTGATGGAGTGCCGCCATGAACGTTTCTCTTAAATCACTGGGTATTGACCGCCTCAGCGTCGAGGATCGACTGGCCCTGGTAGAAGACTTATGGGACAGCATCGCGGAAGATAGTGCGGCCACATCTCTGACCGATGCCCAACGCGCAGAACTCGAGCGCCGCCTGGCAGATCACGAAGCAAACCCCAACGATGTCGTTCCATGGGAAGACGTTAAGGCCTCGATCACCGCTCGCTTGAATCGATGACCCTAAAGGTCGTTTTTCGGCGCGCCGCTCGGGCTGAGTTTGACGCCGCGGCATTGTGGTACGAGGAACGACAGGCTGGGTTGGGAGCGCATTTCGTGTCGGAGATCGATCGTGTCATCGACCTTGCTTCAAATTATCCTGAACGGTTCCCGACCCAGCACTCTGGAATTCGGCGCGCGCAGGCTCGTCGCTTCCCGTACTCGGTATTCTTCCACCTGGAGGCTGCTCGTGTTGTCGTGCTGGCAGTGCTTCACGCAAGACGAGATCCAACTATTTGGCAGTCACGCGTATAACCACGCGCTCGGAATCAATCGAGCATTAGTGCCGCGCGCCGTTCAACGCGGACGTTAGAGGGCAAGGAAATCACCATGGCAGATCAGCGCAAAGCCATGCACGCAGGCGAAGCCGTAGCCGAAGCCTTGCGCGAGGAGGGTGTCGAACGCGTCTACAGCGTGCCCGGCTCGCACATCCACGTTAGACCTCTCCAAAGCCGCCGCTCAGCATTTGTGTCTCGGTAGCGGCTACTACGACATCTGTGCTGGGCCTATCGACAACAGTCTAACCCGCAAGGTTTCTGGTGCCGATACATTAGGAAAATGGTCAAGCACTTTGCGGCTGTAAAAACAGCTCAGCGGTCTTTGCGAATTCGATCATTTGCTCTTCCGCCTGGTCACAGTAGGAACATCACCGTGGCACGCGCAGGCTTCACCGTGCGCCGCTGCAACCAGCTCATGCAAGATGCCGCACTCGCCTATCGCGTGATGCGCGTCACAGCGCTTACGGAGTTCTGCAAGCTGCCGCTCCAGCGCGCGCATGGATTTCAGCCGCGCCCTCACTTTCAGCAAGTGTTCATCAATTAAATGGTCAATCTCGCCACACTCCGCTGAGGGCTGGGTGGCAAATTCCAGCAAACGCCGAATTTCCGCCAGCGGGATTTCCAGGGCGCGGCAGTGACGTATGAACGACAACCGCTCCAATTGACTCTTGCCGTAGGTGCGATAACCATTCGCCTGCCGCGCTGGCGGAGCCAACAGCCCTTCGCGTTCGTAATACCTGATGGTTTCGACGTCTACACCGGTTGCCGCCGAAAGCTCCCCAATTCGCATAATGATCTCCAATCACCGTTCAATTCTAACGCTTGACCCTGAAGCGGCTACAGAGTTTCTAATAGCATCAACTAATCCTGAATGGGAGCGCCATCCGTGAGCGCACACTGCTGCCCCGCCCTGCATTCCGCAGTCGATCCGCGCTATCGTCGCATCCTTTGGATTGCGCTGGCGGTTAACGCCGCGATGTTTCTAGTCGAAATCGCAGCGGGCCTTCAAGCACGATCTGTCTCGCTGCTCGCCGATGCAGTCGATTTCTTCGGTGATGCGGCCAACTACGCCGTTTCACTTGCCGTGCTGGCGATGCTTCCGGTCTGGCGCGCACGAGCGGCCCTGCTCAAGGGTCTTACGATGGGTGCATTCGGCCTATTTGTGCTCGCCAAGGCGGCATGGAATGCCACAACCGGCGTCCTGCCTGAGCCGATCGCTATGGGAGCGGTCGGCTTTTTAGCCCTGCTCGCCAATGTGTGTGTTGCGGTCATGCTCTATCGCTACCGCGCGGGTGACGCCAACATGCGCTCGGTGTGGTTATGCTCGCGCAACGATGCAATCGGCAATCTTGCTGTCATGCTCGCCGCACTCAGCGTATTTGGCTCCGGCAGCGGCTGGCCCGACATTATTGTCGCCGCGATCATGGGTGCGCTTGCAATCGGTGCCGCGACCAGTGTCATTAGACTGGCGATTAGCGAGCTCGAACCCGCAAGCAATCTGCATCGCCCATCTTGAATGCCCATCCTGAAATTGCTGATTTTCAAAATTCGGTAATTCGGTTAATATGCTGCTCATGTTCAGACTGCTTGCTATATTTTTATTGATCGCGCTTCCTCTGTCGTGGACGGCATCGGCTGTCGCGGCCTATTGCAAGCACGAGACCACGGCCTCCGGGCAGAACCATATGGGCCATCACGATCATCAGCACGACGTGGATAGCGCCGGCGGCGCCACGCCGGTTGATCCGGTTCAGTCCGGTGGCAGCGATCCTGACTGCGGTGTATGCCATGCGGGCGGCTTCGGCGCGCATGGCGGCGCGATAAATCACCAGCGGGTTGCAACGTCTTCCCCCGGTTTCGCGGATTGCCGCGATATTCTTGCGCGCTCGCTGGCCGAGCGCCCTGAACGCCCGCAGTGGCGCGTCCTCGCCTGACCGGCGAGGACAGCACTTCCTTTCCTCTCTATCCGGTTTCACCGCATGCGCATTGCCGCCGTTGCATGGCGGCGAGCCCGTGGCTTGTGACGTGAGCGTGATGACGCGATAGACGACGCCGAGGATCGCACCTTGCCGGTTCCCCCATGTGTTGAAAATCACAGGAGAATCGGATGTTGTGGAAATTTCGCAAAAGCGTTAACGAACGGTCTTCAATGCCGCTTGCGGGCATGGCGATTTGCGCCGGCGCGCTGTTTGCCGTGGCTGCGGCGGGCGCATGGGCGCAGCCGGCTGATGGCGGCGTGACGCTCAAAAGCGCGTTCGATGCCGCGTGGGCGCGGCAACCGGAAGCGCAGTCTCTGGCGGCGCGCAACGAGGCCATGGCCGCGCGCCGTGACGCGGCGGGTAGCTGGACCGCGGAACCCGCCACGGTGGAAATCTCGGCGAGGACCGACCAGTTGAATCGCAATCAGGGCAGCCGGGAAGCTGTGCTGGGCGTGGCTATTCCCTTATGGCTGCCGGGAGAGCAGCCGCGCGCGCAGGCGCTGGCGGATGCACAGTCGCGCGGCACGGCAACGCGGGCGGATGCCGCCCGGCTGCGTACCGCAGCCATGGTGCGCGACGCGTACTGGGCCTGGGCGCGCGCGCGGGTGGAACTTACGTTGGCGCATGACCGGATGAGCGGCGCCCAGGCATTGGCCGCCGATGTGGCAAGGCGCGTGAAAGCCGGTGTGCTGGCACGGGCGGATCAGCATCAGGCCGACGGCAACGTCGCTGCCGCGGAAAGCGCGCTGGCCGAAAGCCAAAGTGTGATGACGGCGGCGGCGCAGCTTTTTAGAGCGCTGGTCGGTGCCGCGCCCGGCGGCGGCGCCGTCGGCGATGCCGATGCGCCGATGGAGGTATCGCCATCGGTTCCCGCCAGTTTTGCCGGCCTCGATATGACGCATCCCCAGGTGATCGATCTGATCGCGCAAGCCGAGGCCGCCAGGCGCGCGGTGGAGCTGGCGCGCATTCAAACCCGCGCGCATCCCGAGCTGACCGTGAGCACGACACGCGAACGTGGCGCGTTTGGCGATCCGTACCAACAGTCGCTCACGCTGGGCGTGCGCGTGCCGTTCGGTTCGGACGCGCGTTATCGCGCCAAACTGGCGGAAGCCAACGCGGAGGCGCTGGAGCTTGAAAGCCACATGCGATTGGCGCGTGAGCGTGTGCTGGCGGAGCTGGACGCCGCCCGGCAACGCGTGGCGTCGGCACAGCAGGTGGCCGACGCCACCAGCCGGCGCGCGCGGCTGGCGCGGGAGACGCGCGGTTTTTTCGAGAAATCCTTCCAGGCGGGAGAGTCTGATCTGCCTGTGCGCCTGCGCGTGGAGTTGGAGGCGACGGAAGCCGAGCGTCATGCCGCGCGCGCGCGCATTGATTACGCCGCGTCCATTTCCGCGCTGCGCCAGGCCTTGGGCCTTTTGCCTGAGTAACACGTAACGCCGCGCCATGAACTCAACCTTGTTTCGGGAAAACACCATGCTTTCGTATTCTTCGTATTTCAAATGCACTGTTTTGCTGTTGGCGCTTGCCGGTATGGGGCTGCCTGCCGTTGCCGGCCCGGGCCACGATCACGGCGATGAAGCATCTGCTGCGACCGGCGGCGCGGCGTTACCGCGCTTTACCGCCGTCTCTGAATTGTTTGAGTTGGTCGGCGTGCTCAAGGGCCGGGAACTCACGCTCTACCTCGATAGAAGCGACACCAATGCGCCGGTCAAGGACGCGAAACTGGAGATTGAGTTTGCGGGCACGCCGCTAAAAGTAGAACAGCGGAGCCCCGGTGAATTCAGTGTCACGCTGGCAGCCGCGCCCAAGCCGGGTGTTATCCCCATCACGGCGACCGTGATCGCGGGGCAGGAGACGGATTTGCTCGCGGGCAATTTTGATTTGCACGACAACCATGCCGACGCCAAATCGGCGGCGCCCCATGGCTGGAAACGTTATGCACCCTGGATGGCGGGCGGCGGCGTGATGGTGGCGCTTGCGGCGCTCGGCGTGGCTTGGCGGCGGCGCCGCATGCCGCGCGCTTTGCCGTCTTTGGTTTGCGCCGCAGTGTGTCTTGCCTTCGCCAGCGCGGCGATGACCGGCCCGGCATACGCGGGGCCGGAGCGCGATCATGGCGGCGCGCAGCCCGCGGTTGCCGGCGGCAGCGGTCCTAAACGCTTGCCCGACGGCAGCGTGTTTCTGCCTAAACCGGCCCAGCGGCAGATAGGTGTGCGCACCACGCCGGCAGGTGCGGCAGGCGAACTGCCGCGCACGTTTGAGCTTGCCGGCAAAGTGGTCATGGACCCCAACGCGGGCGGGCGGGTGCAGCCCACGCAGGCCGGGCGCATCGAACCCGGTCCGCGCGGCTTGCCGAGTGTCGGGCAAGCGGTGAAAAAGGGCGAAGTGTTGGCGTATGTCGCGCCCTCGGTGGGCAGCGTGGAGCGCTCCAATCAAGCCGCACAGCTCGCGGAACTGCGTTCCGCCAAAGGCCTTGCCGAGAAACGGGTGGTCCGCTTGCGGGAACTGGCCGACACGGTGCCGCGCAAGGATATCGAAACAGCCGAGGCCGAGGCGGCAAGCCTAGCGGAAAGAATCTCCGCCATCGGCGGTGGCCTGGCCGCCCGCGAAGCCTTGATGGCGCCGGTGGCCGGGGTGATTGCATCCGCCCATGCCGTATCGGGACAGGTCGTCGATGCGCGCGAACTGGTGTTCGAGATTGTCGATCCGGCGCGGCTGCGCATCGAGGCGATGGCCTATGACGCGGAAATAGCTGCCGGCATTGCGTCGGCCGCGGTGGCGCTAGGCGCGGAGCGCTTGCCGTTGCGTTTTATCGGCGCGGCACGCATCCTGCGCGAACAGGCGCTGCCCATGCTGTTTCAGGTGGAGGGCGCGGCGCTCAACAAGCTGGCGGTCGGACAGCCCGTGCGCGTCTACGTGCAAACCGCGCGAAAAATTACCGGCATTAGTGTCGCGGCGGCGGCGCTGATGAAAAATCCCGCGAATCAGGCGGTGGTGTGGGTGAAAACAGCGCCGGAGCGATTCGAGCCGCGCGTGGTCACCACCGAATCGCTGGATGGCGTTTCCGTGGCGGTGACCTCGGGATTGAAGGCCGGTGACCGGGTGGTCACCGAGGCCGGCGCCTTGATTAACCAGATCCGCTAAGAGCGCCGCCGAACATGTTCAAGTGGCTACTCGATAACAGCCTCGCCAATCGGCTGCTGGTGATTCTGGTCAGCGTGGTGCTGATGGCTTATGGCGCGTTCACCTTGTCACGCACGCCGGTGGATGTGTTTCCCGATCTGAACAAACCCACGGTCACGCTCATGACCGAAGCCGGCGGCATGGCCGCCGAAGAGGTGGAGCAGCTCATCACGTTTCCGCTGGAGACGGTGATGAACGGCCTGCCCGGCGTGGAGTCGATACGCTCGGTATCCAGCGCGGGACTGTCGTTCATCTACATCACCTTTGACTGGTCTACCGATATTTACCGCGCGCGGCAAATGGTGGCCGAGCGACTGTCGTCGATGGAAGAAGGCTTGCCCGCGGGCGTGATTCCGCGCATGGGGCCGATCAGTTCGATCATGGGCGAAATCATGCAGATCGCGATTCCCGTGGACAGTGTAAAAATTTCGCCGATGCAGGTGCGCGAATACGCCGACTGGGTGCTGCGTCCGCGTCTGATGGCGATCCATGGCGTGGCGCAGGTGATCCCTATCGGCGGCGAGGTGCGCCAGTTCCAGGTGCAGCCCGACACCGCGCGCATGTCCGCGCTCGGCATCACGCACGAGCAACTGGAGTCGGCGCTCAAAGGATATTCGTCCAACACCTCCGGCGGTTTTCTGGAGTTGAATGGACGCGAGTATCTGATCCGCCACTTGGGGCGCACCTCGCGGCTGGATGACTTGAAGAGTCTTGCGCTCACGGCCAAAAACGGTCAGCCCATTTTATTGCGGCAAATCGCGGACGTTACGTTTGCCGCCGCGCCCAAGCGCGGTGATGCCGGGTTTGAAGGCAAGCCCGCGGTGATTCTGGGCATCCAGAAACAACCCACCGCCGACACCGTCGCGCTGACCCTCAGGGTCGAGGCCGCGCTCGAGGACATGAAACGAAGCCTGCCCGCCGGCATGCAAGCGCCCCGCGTGACCTTTCGCCAGGCGAGCTTTATCGAGGCCTCCATCGGCACGCTGCAAGGCAAGTTGATCGGCGCTTCGGTGTTTGTCGCGGTGATCCTGTTTGTATTTCTCGGCTCGCTGCGCCCCACGCTCATCGCACTTACGGCCATACCCGTTTCCATTTTCATCACCGCACTGGTTTTCAAGTACTTCGGCATGTCGATCAACACCATGACGCTCGGCGGTCTGGCCATCGCCATCGGCGGATTGGTGGACGACGCGGTGGTGGGCGTGGAAAACGTCATGCGGCGCTTGAAGACGGATCGCGCCGGGCATCCTGAACGCCGGCTTCACCCGCTGGAAGTCGTCGCGCACGCCACGATGGAGGTGCGCTCGGCGATTCTCTATGCGACCGTGATCATTGTGCTGGTGTTTGTGCCGTTGTTCGCCTTGCCGGGCATGGAGGGGCGGCTGTTTGTCCCGCTGGGCGTGGCGTTCATCGTGTCCACGCTCGCCTCGTTGATCGTGTCCGTGACCGTCACGCCGGTGCTGGCTTTCTATCTGCTGCCGCGCATGAAGTCGCTGGATCATGGCGACACGTGGCTACTGGCCTGGCTGAAGGCGCGCTACCGCAACGCACTGCAAGCCGTGTTGAACCAGCCCAGGGCGGCGATCGCGGCAGGCGGCGTGGCAGTGCTGATGGCAACCGCTGCGGTACCGTTCTTTTCCACCTCGTTTCTGCCGCCGTTCAACGAGGGCACGCTGCTGGTCGGCATGCGCCTTGATCCGGGTGTGACGTTGGCCGAATCGTCGGCACTGGCGCGGCAAGCCGAGGTGCTGATTCGACAAGTGCCCGAGGTCACGCATGTGGGACGGCGCAGCGGCCGCGCCGAACTGGATGAACATGCGGAGGGCGTGCATGTCAGCGAACTCGATATCGGACTCAAGCCCGCCGCCGAGCTGACGCGCTCGATGACACAGATTCAGGCTGATATTCGCTCGCGACTGGTTAATCTGCCCGCCGCCGTGGCGATAGGCCAGCCGATTTCACACCGCATCGACCATATGCTTTCGGGTGTGCGCTCGCAGATCGCCATCAAGCTCTTTGGCGACGACCTGGATACCTTGCGCGGGCAGGCGGAGGTGTTGCGCGGCAAGCTCGCCGGCATCGCGGGGCTGACGGACCTGGAAGTCGAGAAGCAGGTGCTTGCGCCGCAGATCAAGGTGCAAGTCGATTATGCCAAGGCAGCCCAATACGGCGTTCCGGCGCCGCAAATACTGTCGGCGCTGGCGAGCCTGGTCGAGGGCGAAAAGATCACGCAGATTGTCGAAGGCGGCAGGCGTTTTGCATTGGTGGTGCGATTGCCCGAATCCGCGCGATCGGTGGAGGGCCTTGCGCAAATCATGATCGAGACGCCCTCGGGGCGGGTGCCGCTGTCCAGCGTGGCGTCGATCGAAGAGGGTGATGGTCCCAATCAGATCAGCCGCGACGACGGCAAGCGGCGCATTGTGCTGTCGGGCAACGCGCAAGGCCGGGCATTGTCGGATGTGGTGGCCGACATTCGCCGCGCTGTCGCTGAATCCCGGTTGCCGGAAGGCTATTTCGTCACGCTGGGCGGGCAGTTCCAGGCGCAGGAAGAGGCATCAAGGCTGGTCGGGTTGCTGTCACTGGTGTCGCTGGCGCTGATGTTCGCGGTGCTCTACAGCCGCTACCAGTCGGTGACGCTGTCGGCGTTAATCATGATCAATATCCCGCTGGCCCTGGTGGGCGCGGTGATCGGACTGTGGCTGTCGGGCCAGCCCTTATCCGTCGCGGCACTGGTCGGGTTCATCACGCTGGCGGGCATCTCGGTGCGTAACGGCATTTTGAAGGTGAGCCACTACATCAATTTAATGCGCATCGAAGGTGAGAACTTTGATCACAAAATGATTCTTCGCGGGTCGCTGGAACGGCTGTCGCCGGTGCTGATGACCGCGCTGGTGACGGCCTTTGCGCTGGCGCCGCTGCTGTTTGAAGCGGAGCGCCCCGGCACGGAAATTCTGCATCCGGTGGCGGTGGTGATTTTTTCGGGGCTGGTGAGTTCGACGCTGCTCGATACCTTTCTCACGCCCGCCCTGTTTTGGCTATTCGGACGCAAGGATAGCGAACGGCTGATGAATCAAAGCGAGAAGGAGGCTTTCTGATGCATACGTGATAGGCCGGAACTGTTATTCCGTAGTTGTTCAGTTGTTGTTTACCCCACTAACGTAAATGAAAGGATTTCCCGTGAAACTGATTTCTCTTTTTGTGGCATTGATGATTTCGATGACAGGCGCGGCCATCGCCGCCGACAAGCGCGGCCATGCCGATGATCACAAACCGCTGTTCGGCGGCGTGGTTGTCGAAGGCAAGGACATGGACTACGAGCTGGTGGCAAAGCCGGACACTCTGCGGCTGTACCTGCGCGACCATGGCAAACCCAAATCGGTCGATAAGGTCACCGCAAAGATCACCTTGCTCGCCGGCGCCGAAAAGCAGGACGTGGAACTGAAGCCCGCCGGCGACAAGCTCGAAGCCAAGGGCAGTTTCAAGGTTGCGCCCGGCACGAAAGCGGTTGCGGTCATCAACATAGGGGGCAAGGCCTTGACGGCTCGCTTTGTATTGAAATAATGTCGCTGCATCGAGGGCTCGATCAACCGTGACAAATACGCCATGATAAAGACTTGCCGTGGTTTTTGGGTTGTGTGCGCCGCGCTCCCTGTGTGGGTGGCCGCGACCGCGCAGAATTATCCAGTGCAACCCATACGCGCGGTGGTGGGCTACGCCGCGGGCGGCGGCGCCGACGGCATGATCCGCGCGATTTCGAATGAACTGTCCGAGGCGCTGGGCCAGCCGGTGATCATCGACAACCGGCCCGGCGGCGGCACGGTGATCGCCACGCAGATCGTCGCCCAAAGCAAGCCCGACGGCTACACGATTTATGTTGCTGATCCCGCGCTGATCTTTAACCCCTATCTGGTCGCCAAATTGCCGTACGACGCGGTGCGTGATTTTGCGCCGGTGGTGGCGGTGACGGTATCGAGCAGTTCCATGCTGGTGGTGCATCCATCGTTTCCGGCGAAGAGCATCAAGGAACTGGTGGCGATGGCGCGCGCGCAGCCGGGCAAACTGAACTATGCGTCGGGCGGCAACGGCACGCTGCCGCATATCCTCACCGAGATGATGAATTACGAAGCAAAAATCAACCTGGTGCATGTGCCGTACAAAAGCACGGGGCTGGCGATTTATGCCGCCACGGCGGGTGAAGTGCCCATTGCTGCGGGCGGGCTGTTCGCGGTGAAAGGGTTGGCCGATACCGGCAAGCTGCGCCCGCTGGCCATCGCCAGCGCAAAACGCAGTTCGCTGATGCCGCAGGTGCCGACGTTCGCGGAAAGCGGCTGGCCGATGATCGACGGCGCAAGTTATCGCGGGCTGCTGGTGCCGGCGGCGACACCGCGTGATGCGATTATGAAGCTGAACGCCGCCGCCAACAAAGTGCTGCAAATCGCGGCGGTGCGTAAACGCTTTCATGACACCGACGGCGAGGTGCTCGGCGGCACGCCGGAGGAATACGGCAAAATTATTCGCGCGGAGTTGGACAAGTGGAGCAAGGTGATACGCAACGCCGGCATCAAGGTGGAGTGAACCATGAGCTACGAACTTTGTGTATGCAGACCGGATTACGCCGCCGATCGTGATGCGTTGCATGCGGCTTGGAATGACGAGAAATATTGGGCTACCTCTTTGCCCGACAGCGACCGTTCGGCGGCGAAGTGGCGCACCAAGGATTTGCTGATGGGGTTCGATGAACGGCTGCGCTGGAACGAGCCGCAGACGTCCAAGTCCGGGTTTGCCAAATGGTTTGGCAAGCCCGTGCGGCCACTGCCCTACCTGTCCGTTTATCTCGATGATGATGAGGGACAGACGAACTTCCACGTGTTCGACGAGGCCATTGAAATTTCGTTGCCGTGGGAGTCGCCGAACGTCGAGGCCGAAAAACACGTGCGTGCCGTGTGGCGACATCTCGAACAATTGTCGGCTGCGGGCTGGAGCACGATCTACGACACCGAGCGTGGCGTGTTGCTCGATCTGGCGAAGGATTTGGACGCGGTGACGGCGCGTTACCTCGAAAATCTCGGCCCCGAGGAAGAGGATGCGTCGCCAGCCGGCCCCGGCGCCTCGACTGCCAAGCACGCGCCGAAGGCCGGCCCCAGGGGCGACAAACCCTTCACCGGCAACGCGGATTAACCCTATCCGGGTGGAAATTGCCGTTGCCGAATAAATAAAAACTCAATAAAAACAAATGCTTATGTAAATACCACCAGTGCAGCATGATATGATGTGGGCTATGAAAGCCGCACAGAACGCACTGCCCCTCGCCAACGAAGGCGTGAAAGATATATTCAGCCACCGCAAGTACTGGGCGGCGCGTTTCGGCACGGCCCCGTATCTGCCGATGTCGCGCGCGGAAATGGAAGCGCTGGGTTGGGACGAGTGCGACATCATCATCGTTACCGGCGATGCGTATGTCGATCACCCGAGTTTCGGCATGGCGATTGTCGGACGTTTATTGGCGGCGCAGGGCTTTCGCGTCGGCATTATCGCGCAGCCCGATTGGCACAGCGCCGATGCGTTCAAAGCGCTGGGCAAGCCCAAACTATTTTTCGGCATCACAGCCGGCAACATGGATTCGATGGTCAATCGCTACACCGCCGACCGGCGGTTACGCAGCGACGATGCGTATACGCCCGGCGCGGAAGGCGGCAAGCGCCCCGACCGCTCGGTCATCGTCTACAGCCAGCGCGCGCGCGAGGCGTACTCCGATGTGCCGATCATCATCGGCGGCATCGAGGCCAGCCTGCGGCGCATCGCGCATTTTGATTACTGGTCGGAAAAAGTGCGCCGCTCGGTGCTGATCGACGCCAAGGCCGACATGCTGGTATACGGCAATGCCGAGCGCGCGATCGTGGATATCGCGCATCGCATCGCGGCGGGTAAAAAGCCTTCCGAGATTACCGACATACGCGGCACCTCGTTCGTGCGCGCGGCGGTGCCGGAGGACTGGATCGAGATCGACTCCACGCGCATCGATCTGCCGGGGGCGCTGAATCCGCCGATTGATCCTTACGCGAGCGAGGCGCAGAAGATGTCGCAAGCAGCGGCAACCACCAGCAGTGGTGCGCAAGTCGTCCGCTTCATCCGCGAAGTCAAAAACGTCGATCGCGCGCGCAGCGTGATTCGCATGCCGTCGTTTGACGCGGTGGCGGGTGATCCAGTGCTTTACGCGCACGCCTCGCGCATCCTGCACGTCGAAGCCAACCCCGGCAACGCGCGCGCGCTGGTGCAGCGCCATGGGCAGCGCGAAGTGTGGATCAACCCGCCGCCGATACCGCTGACGATGAAAGAGATGGATGGGGTGTATGAATTGCCCTATGCGCGCACGCCACATCCTTCATATGGCAAGGCAAAAATTCCCGCCTATGAAATGATCCGTTTTTCGGTGACGATCCAGCGCGGCTGCTTCGGCGGCTGCACCTTTTGCTCGATCACCGAGCACGAAGGTCGCATTATCCAGAACCGCTCCACCGATTCGATCATTCACGAAATCGAGACCATCCGCGACACCGTGCCCGGTTTTACCGGCGTAATTTCCGATCTTGGCGGGCCGACGGCGAATATGTATCGGCTGGCGTGCAAGAGCAAGGCGATTGAATCCGCCTGCCGCCGGCCGTCGTGCGTGTTTCCCGGCATTTGCCCGAATCTGAACACCGATCACGCGCCGCTGATCGACATGTATCGTCGCGCGCGCGCGTTGCCGGGCGTGAAAAAAGTGCTGATCGCCTCCGGCGTGCGTTACGACCTTGCCGCCGAGTCGCCGGAGTACGTGAAGGAACTCGCGCAACACCACGTCGGCGGTTATCTGAAAATCGCGCCCGAAGCCATCGGCGAAGGCCCGTTGTCGAAGATGATGAAGCCCGGCGTCGGCACGTATTACAAATTCAAGGAGCTGTTCGACAAGTATTCGATGGAAGCAGGCAAGGAGCAATACCTGATCCCGTATTTCATCGCCGCGCACCCCGGCACCACCGACGAAGACATGCTCGAACTCGCGGTATGGCTAAAAACCAACGGCTTTCGCGCCGATCAAGTGCAGGCGTTTTTGCCCTCGCCGATGGCCACCGCCACGGCGATGTATCACTCCGGCAAAAACCCGCTGCGTAAAGTCACGCGCGACAGCGAGGACGTGATTATCCCCAAGGGCTTGAAAGTGCGGCGTTTGCACAAGGCGTTTTTGCGCTACCACGACGCCGAGAACTGGCCGACCATACGCGACGCGCTAAAGCGCATGGGCCGCGACGATTTGATCGGCCCCAGCAAGCGCCATCTCGTGCCGGCGTATCAGCCCATCGGCACCGGCAAACAGCCCGAAGGCGCGCGGCGGCCCGACAAGTATAAAAAGTATCAGAAACTACGCACGCAGCACACGGGCCTGCCGCCGGCGCCGGTGGCGACGGACAAAAAGATACACAACCCCGCGCCCAAGCGCCCGCGCGCAGGTCGCTAAAAAATGTAGGGCGGGAGCCATCCCGCCTTCAGTCCAAGAGCGCCTCGCATGAACGCACGCACGCCATCGCCGCAAACTATCGATCAAACCGTCGAAGGCGGAAAAGCCTGGGTGCGCGCCGATATCAAGCGCAATGACTGGTTCATGCCGCTCACGCCCGCATGCCTTGCCGAATTGCACGCCATCGTTGCCGAGCTGCGCGCGCATCCGGTGGCCGCCGAGCACATTGACGTGTCGCGTTACGCCATGCCCGCCTGCCGCGCCTTTATGCGCCGCGTGCGCGCCGTGCTGGATGACGGCGTGCGCTTTGCCGTGGTGGATCGGCTACCGATGGACGAGATCAGCGACAACGAGGCGAAGGCGCTGTACTGGATACTGTCGTCGCTGCTGGCGCGCCCGGTACTGCAAAAACTCACCGGCACCCTGATCTACGACGTGCATGACACGGGTAAAAAGGCCACGCCCGGCTCCGGCGTGCGCCCGGATCAAACCAACATGGAGCAGTTTTTTCACAACGACAACGCCTACAACACCACGCCGCCGGAAATCGTCGCGTTGCTGTGCGCGCGACCGGCGAAGACCGGCGGCGTGAGTCACGTGATGAGTTTATATACGCTGCATAACGAGTTGCTGCGCGCGCACCGCGAGGTGATTCCGCGCCTGTATCAGCCGTTCTGGTTTGACCGGCAAAAAGAATATCTGCCCGGCGAGCCGGAGGTGATTTTCGCGCCGATGTTCAGCTACGATGGCAGACTGAAGGTGCGTATGAGCGTGTTTCAGGCGAGCAGCGGCTACGCCCTGAAGCAGGAGCCGATGGATGGCGCGACGCTCGCCGCGATCGCCACGTTAAAAAGCCTGTTCGCCAATCCGACGCTGTCGATGGATTTTGTAATGGAGCGCGGGCAGATTCAATACGTGAATAATCAAGAGACCTGCCACCGCCGCACCGTGTTTGAAGATTTCGCGCAAGCAGAGAAAAAACGCCTGATGATCCGGCTATGGCTGCGCGACGCGGGCGAGGTGCGCTATCAGGGGTAGCGCGGCGTCGCGTGGTGGGATGGGTGGGTAGCGTGCGCCATGCGCACGAGGGGTTGATGTTCATTGTGGCGTGCGCATGGCGCACGCTACGTCTACTACGTGAGCTGGCGCAACAAATATTCCGCGCACAGCAGCGTGTGCCGGTCCGCGCCGCGCGGGCCGATCACCTGCAAACCCACCGGCAAATGATTCGGCCCCTGCGTAAACGGCAGATGCACACATGGCGTGTGCAATAACGTCCACACGCGATTGAATAAAGGGTCGCCGGTGGCGCCCAGGCCCGCGGGCGCTTCGCCTACCGCGCTGGGCGCGAGCAGCACATCGGCGCGTGAAAAAAGCGCCTCGCTCATGCGGCGGCAGTTGCGCGCGAGGGTGACGGCGGCATCATAGCGATCACGCGGCAGCGCGAGGCCCGCCAAGATCAGCTCTTGCAGCTTCGTCGACAGCCGCGGGCGATGCGCGTGCCACTCATAGGCCAGCGAACGCGCCATTTCGCAGGCCATGATGTCCATTTGCGCCTGCACCAGGCCGGCGAAATTCGGCGGCAGATCCACATCCACCATGTCCACGCCCACCGCGCCGAGTTTGCCGATGGCGAGCGCCATCGCGGCATGGGTTTCGGGCTGCGCGCGCGGCCACTCGAAGGTGCGGCAGATGCCGACGCGTGGCGCGCGGGTCAGCGGTTGCCGAATGATGAGTTCGTCGCGCCCGCCGGCGACGGCGGCGAACAGGGCGGCATCGGGCACCGTGCGCGCCAGCACGCCGATGGTATCCAGCGTGTCGCTCAACGGCTTTGCGCCGACGCGGCTGATCAAGCCGTAACTCGGCTTGTAACCCACCACGCCGCACAACGCGGCGGGGCGTATCACCGAGCCCGCGGTCTGCGTGCCGAATGCGAGCGGCGTCATGTGATCGGCCACCGCTGCCGCCGAGCCGCTGGACGAGCCGCCGGGGGTGTGCGCCGTGTTGTGCGGGTTAGCCGTTTTGCCCGGCTGAAAATACGCGAGTTCAGTGCTGACGGTTTTGCCGAGCACCACCGCGCCCGCCGCGCGCGCCAGCGCCACGCACGGCGCATCCCACGCGGGACGATGATGCGCGTAGATCGCCGTGCCGTACGTCGCGGGCATGTCGCAGGTGTCGATCAGGTCTTTGACGCCGATGGGGATGCCGTGCAGCAGCCCGCGCGGGGTGTACGACGGGGATTGATCGAGTTCACGCGCGCGCCTGATTGCGGCGTCCGCGTCCAGATGCGCCCATGCGCCGACCGCAGGCTCGCGCGTCGCGATGCGCTCAAGGCAGTCGCGCACCAGTTGTTCACTGGTGATCTTGCCGGCGGCGATTTGTGCGGCGGCTTCGGCGGCGCTCAGTAGATGGAGTTTGCTCATGAGCGCAGTATGCCATCGAACCGGAACCGGTTTCCACAAGATGGCCTCTGGCGCAGCTCACCGTGGCAATGGCCGCCGTCCAGCGGTATGATGATTTTTCCGCCGCTTTTTCTCCGCACCCACCCAAAGGACCCCCATGAGCACGAGCAATTCCACCACGGCGCTGGCCGGGATCAAAGTTGTTGATATGACGCAGTACGAAGCAGGCACCTCCTGCACGCAGGCGCTGGCGTGGCTGGGCGCGGACGTGGTGAAAATCGAGCCGCAGGGCGGCGAGAACGGGCGCTTTGCCTCCACCAACAGCGGCGACGTGGATTCGTTTTATTTCATCATGATGAATTCCAACAAGCGCAGCTTTGTGTGCGATCTGAAATCCGCGCGCGGCAAAAAAGTGATGAACAAAATGATCGCGCAGGCCGACATCCTGATCGAGAACATGTCGCCCGGCGGCATTGAGCGGCTGGGCTTTGGCTGGGACGTGGTGAGTAAACTTAATCCGCGACTCATCATGGCGCAGATCAAGGGCTTCGCGCCCGATGGCCCGTATGGCAAATATTTGAGTTTCGACATGATTGCCCAAGCCGTCGGCGGCGCGTTCGCGATTACCGGCGAGGCCGGCGGCAAGCCGCTACGCCCCGGCCCGCACGTGGGCGACACCGGCGCGGGCATTCATGCGCTGGTCGGCATATTGGCTGCGCTGAATCAGCGTCACGCCAGCGGTAAAGGTCAGCGTGTTGAAGTGGCGATGCAGGACGCGGTGATTAACTTCAACCGCATCTGCTTCGCGGGCCAGTTGATGTTCGGCAAGCCGGTGCCGCGCACCGGCAACCAAAGCTCCATCGGCGCCGCCGCGCCGAGCGAGTTGTATGCGTGCAAGCCGGGCGGCGAAAACGACTACGTGATGGTCTACACCTCGCGCGCGGGGCAACTGGCATTGGCAGCGTTTGCTCACCGTGATCGGGCGCGAAGATTTAAAGGATGACGATCGTTTTGCCTCGCCCGCCGCGCGCGTGCAGAACGCCCCGGCGGTCGATGCGCTGGTCGCCGAGTGGTGCAGCGGCCAAACCAAAATAGAGGCGATGGAAAAAATGCAAAACGCCGGCGTGCCCGCGGGCGCGGTGCTCGACACGCAGGAGCTATCGAACGATCCACACTTGCGCAAGCGCGGCATCTTCGCAGCGGTACAGCACCCCAAGCGCGGCGAAGTGGTGGTGCCCGGCTGGCCGGTGAAAATGTCCGATTGCGACGTGCCGGTGCAATGTTCGCCGCTGCTCGGCGCAAACACCGAAGAAGTGCTGGCGACGTGGGCGGGGCTGAGCAAAGCCGAGATCGAGGAATACATGAACGAAACGCCGGTGAAGATTGGGAAGAAATAGAACTAACCCGACCCCGTTCGCGCTGAGCTTGTCGAAGCCTTGTTTCATAACAATGCCCTTCGACAAGCTCAGGGAGAACGGTGCGAATATATTTATAACTATTTGTTTTTAAAGGGTATTTTATGGCAACCATCACCGGCAACGATCTCGTGGGCGAATCCCTCAAGCGCATCGGCGTCACCAACTTTTTTTTCATCATGGGCGGGCCGATCAACGACACGCTGACCGCCACCATGAAGCGAGGCATCCGCGGCATCGACGTGCGCCACGAGCAGGCCGCCGCGATGAGCGCGCAGGCGTATGCGCGGGCGCTGAATTTTCCCGGCGTGTGTTTTGGCGCGTCGGGGCCGGGCACCATCAACCTCACCACGGGATTGGCGAATGCGCTGATCGACGGCGTGCCGGTGGTGGCGTTCGGCGGCTCCAGCCCGATCAACGAATACGGCAACGGCTCGTTTCAGGAAATCGATCAAGTGGCGATCATGAAGCCCGTCACCAAATGGGCGAACCGCATTTATGAAACGCGGCGCATACCGGAGTTGATCGACCTCGCGTTCCGCCAGTCGATCAGCGGCAAACCCGGCCCGGTGTATCTTGATCTGCCGTCGGATGTGATTAACAACACCATCGATGATTCAACGGTGGTGTGGCCCGATTTCGGCAAAACGCTTGTGCGCGCGCGCCCGCAGGGCGACCCGGCGCTGATCGAAGAAGCGCTGAAAATTCTGGAGAAGGCGCAAAAACCGGTGATCCTGTCCGGCAGCGGCGTGTTGTGGTCGGGCGCGGAAGCCGAGCTGCGCCAGTTCTTCATCTACAAACGCATCGACATCTACACCACGCCGCAAGGCCGCGGCGTGCTCGAAGAAGATCACCCGCAGGCGTTTTTGAACGCGCGCTCCTCGGCGATGAAAGAAACCGATTGCGTGCTGATCGTTGGTACGCGATTGAACTACGTGTTCGGCCACGTCAAGCCGCCGCGGGTTTCCGC
>JANPOH010000564.1:0-15462 GCA_031427895.1 Betaproteobacteria bacterium | reverse complement strand
GCTGCGGCGCGCCCGCGACGATCGCGCCTATTTTCATAACTTGCCTGCGCCGCAGCGAAAGATTTGCTTGTTTCATGCGTAACCCCTTGTTCTCATGAACCCATTTCCGACACCCTACCCCGGCACCGCCATCCCGCGCTGCACCGCGGGCCGCGCCGATAGCGCGTCGAACCAACGCTTAACGTTCGGCACGCTCGCCAAATCCGTTTTGTGCCACTCATGGCGCGCCACCCACGGATAGGTCGCCATATCGGCTATCGAATACTCGCCCGCTAAATATTGCTGCTGTTTCAGGTGATTGTCCAGCACGCGATACAGGCGGTCTTTTTCCTTGCCGTAGCGCTCGATGGCATACGGCACCGGCTCCTTGGCGGCGCGCAAAAAGTGATGCACCTGCCCGAAGATCGGCCCCACCCCGCCCATCTGGAACATCAGCCATTGCAAGGCGTCGCTGCGCGCGCGTCCGCGTTGCGCCAGGAACTTGCCGGTTTTCTCGGCCAGATAAATCAGAATCGCGCCGGATTCAAAAATGTTCAACGGCTGGCCATCCGGGCCGTCCGAATCGGTGATCGCGGGAATTTTGCTGTTGGGATTCAGCGCAATGAACTCGGGCGTGAACTGTTCGTCCTTGCCGATGTTAATGGCGTGCGCCTGGTACGGCAGCCCGCATTCTTCGAGCATGATGGAGACTTTGCGACCATTGGGCGTGGTCCAGGTGTAAAGATCGATCATTGCGGTTCCTTTGTATTTGCCTGCCGATTCATCGTTGGGCTAATCACGTTACACACCAAAATGGAGTGGTATTCCTCAGCCTTCCGTTTCATTCAGCGCCGCGCGCACCGCCGCCACCCGCGCCTGATGGATGGCCTCCTTGATGCGTGTAGCGTCTTCACATTGTTTTGCGATCGCACCCGCATCCACCGCTGCCGCCGCCGTGAACGCCGCCGCCATGCGCGCGGCCTGCGGATAAGGCCGCTCATTAAACCCCAGCCGCCCGCGTGAATCGCTTTCGCACGCCTGCAGCAGCCGTGTGAAGCGCTCCGGTTTGCGAAACGCATCGGCGCTTTGCAGTATCTGCACTATCGTGCCGGGGCGCAGTTCCGCCGCGCGATGAATATTGCCGTGCTCGCGCGCCATCACCAGCGCGAGGTCGCGGCATTCCACGGGCACGCGCAGCCGTTCGCACATCGCGCTCACCAGATCAACACTGCGTTCTTCATGTGCAACATGGCGCGGCCATGCCTCGCGCGGGGTCGTGCCTTTGCCGAGGTCGTGCGTCAGCGCGGCGAAGCGCACGTCCAGCGGGTAATTTTTACCCGCTGCGTAATCAACCACCATCATCACATGAACAAAGGTATCGACCTCGGGGTGATGCGCTGCGGTTTGCGGCACGCCCCACAGCGCGTCAACTTCGGGCAGCACGCGCGCCAGCGCGCCGCACTCGCGCAGCGCCTCGAACATGCGCGAGGGCTTTTGCTCCATCAAGCCGCGCGAGAGTTCCTGCCACACGCGCTCGGCCACCAGCGCATCGGCTTCGCCGTTGGCGACCATGCCGCGCATCAGTTGCAGCGTTTCATCGGCGATGGTGAACCCCATGCCCGCGAAGCGCGCGGCAAAGCGCGCCAGCCGCAAAATACGCACCGGGTCTTCGGCGAATGCCGGGCTGACATGGCGCAGCACGCGCGCCTGGATGTCCGCCACGCCGTGATACGGATCGATCAGCGTGCCATCGCCGGCCTTGGCGATGGCGTTGATGGTGAGATCGCGCCGCGCGAGGTCTTGTTCGAGGGTGACATCGGGCGCGGCATGAAACGCAAAGCCGTGATACCCGCGCGCGGTTTTGCGCTCGGTGCGCGCCAGCGCGTATTCCTCGTGCGTTTGCGGATGCAAAAAAACCGGGAAGTCGCGGCCCACGGGCTTGTAACCCTGCGCCACCATCTGTTCGGGCGTGGCGCCGATCACCACGTAATCACGATCCGCTACCGGCAGGCCCAGCAACGCATCACGAACCGCGCCGCCTACGGTATAAATTATCATTTAAAAACAGATGCTTACGTAGCGTTCATGATCGTTGCGTGCGGTCGCGAAAGGCGGCGTAACGCCCGCGCGGCGTGCGGTACGCCAGCCACGCGGGGGCCACGGCTTCCACCGCTTGCGGCACGATGCCAAACGGAAACGTGCAATCCCCGCACACACTATCGAGCGTCATCGAGCGCACGTTGTCGAGGCTCATCAGTTTGCCCGGCAGGCACTCCATCGCGAACGCCATGAGGTTGGTGAGCATGGCATCGGCGCCGAAAATCACGCGGCAGCGGCCCGTGGCGCGGGCGACGAATTCGACGAGTTCTTGCAGCGTGTACACCTTGGGGCCGCACAGATCGTAACTTGCGCCGATGCTCGCCCGTGACACCAGCGATTCGGCGACCGCCTGCGCCACGTCCTCCACATGCACCGGTTGAAAACGCGCCTGCGCCGCCGGCACGATCATCGCGGGGAAAAATTTCAGCATTGCCGAAAACATATTGAGAAAATTGTCTTCGCGGCCAAACACCACTGACGGCCTGAATATTGTCACCTCCAGTCCCGACGCGCGCAGAATAGCCTCGGCCTCGCCCTTGCTACGCAGATAATCGCTGGGGCCATCCGTCGCCGCATTAAGCGCGCTCATGTGCAGCACGCGGCGCACGCCCGTTTCGCGGCAGGCGTTGACCACCTTGCGCGCCAGTTCAATGTGCGCGGCGGCGAAGCCGGCATTGCCGCGCCCGCCATGCAGCACGCCCACCAGATTGACGACCGCGTCGCAGCCGTGAAACAGCGTCCGCAAACTGGCGGCATCATGCACGTCAGCGGCCAGCGGCTCCACCGTCGGCAGCGTGGTGAGAAATTTGGCGCGCTCGGGGCTGCGCGTCGGCACCCGCACACGAAACCCGCGCGCCGCCAGCGCCGCGCATACATGGCGCCCGACAAAGCCGGAGCCGCCCAAAACACAAAGGGTGGTGATGCTCATGTTGAAATCGTCAATCGTCAATCGTTGAGAAGCTCGAAGTTTAACCGATCAAACTCCACCGCAAAGGCGCAAAGACGCAAAGAAAACGCAAAGAAAACCTTGAACTTCTTTGCGGGGGTTCTTTGCGCCTTTGCGGTGAAGGGGTGGGTGACGCCCATCAAGGCGTATCGCCCAGAGATTTTTCGTCGCGCCGCGCCGCCGCGATTTCGCCCAGGCGGCTGCGTAGCGACTGCGTTTGCTGCGTGAGCAGGCTGGCGTAGTAGCTGGCGTTGGCCAGCACCAGTTTGACGTAGTGGCGCGTCTCGTTAAACGGAATGGTCTCCGCCCACGCGGCGGCCTCCATCGTGCGATCGGGCCGCCACGCGCGGGCGCGGCCCGGCCCGGCGTTGTAGGCCGCGGAGGCCAGCGCGGGGTTGCTGTCCAGGTAATCGTACACATGCTTGAGGTAATAGGTGCCGAGGCTGATGTTGGTGTCCACGTCGGTGACATTGCCCCAGCGCCAGTTCTTCAAGCCCATTTTGCCCGCCACCCATTGCGCGGTGCCCGGCATCAACTGCATCAGCCCCATCGCGCCCGCGCTGGAACGGATGTCGACGATAAAGCGGCTTTCCTGCCGGATCAAACCCAGCACCCACGCTTCATCCAGCCCCTGTCTGGCGGCATGCACTTTCAGCACATCGTGGTACGGCGCGTAATAGCGCAAACGGAAATCATGCACCGACTGCGTTTTTTCGGCGGTGTTGATTACGCGATCGGGCATGTCGGCTCGCTTCGCGACTTCCGCGGCTGCAAGCAATTTGCGGTCGTCGAGCTCGCGCAGCGTCCACATCCATTCGCGGTTGCCTTCCACGCGCATGCCCAGACCATACAGCGCCAGCGCGCGGCGGATGCCGGGATGTTGCGCCATCGCCTGAATATCCGCCGCGGTCGGGTTGTAGCCCGGCGGCGGCGCACTGACCTTGCCGCCCAGCTCTTCGAGCGCCAGTTGGCCGTAGAAAATGTATTCCTGCGACAGCGGTTTTAGCAGCGCCAGCGCGTCGGCCGCGCGCCCGGTGGCTTTCAGCGCGCGCGCTTTCCAGTAGCGCCACGGCGAATCCTTGTTCTCGTGAACCATCACATCCACGGCGGCGATCAGGGTTTTCCAGTCGCCCGCGCGCAAGGCCGCGCGCGCCTTCCACTCCAACTGGTAATCGTTCATGTCGCCCGCCTTGGCATACCACGCCAGCGTTTGCGGATGATGCTTTAATGCACCCTGCAAGCCGATGTGACCCCACACGAAGGCGCGTTCGTCTTCGGTGAATTTTGACTCCATCGCCGACCAATGCGCCGCCGCCTGTTGCGGCGATGAGCGCGCCAGCCGGTACGCCGCGAACATGGCGGTTTCGCGCGCGGCGCGGCTGGCGGCGTCAAACGGTGCCGTGAGATGCGCCGCCGGGTTTTGCGACACCGCAGAGAGCAGCGCTCCATTGGGCACTTGCCCCGCAGGCAGGTAGCCGGCGGCACGGCTCGCCACGCCCACTTGGCCCGCCGCCAGCGCCATACGCACGCGACCCCACACATCCTGCACACTCAGTTGATTGGACGCGGCCAGCGCGTTAAACAGCGGCGCGCAACTTTCCGGCGTGTCTTTTTCGGTGAACCATAGCGAACGCGCCTCGCGCACTGCCGAGGCGTCTATGCGTGCGCGCGACTGCAAGGCATAACAGGTGATCTCGATGTCGTCTTCAAGCAGCAGCGGCAGTTCTACCGCGAACACATCCCACTGCTGGTTTTTGCCCAGACGCTTGAGCCAATCGGCGCGCATGCGCTCGGCGACGAACGCATCTTTGTGTTCCGCGAGAAACGCGCGCACGGTTTCAGGCGCCGCCGTGTCCAGACGCGAACGAAGTTGCCAGTACGCCGCATACAGCTCCAGCACATGCCCCTTGAGTTTGGGCGCGAGCAAGTCGAGCCGGCGCGTATCGTTGGCGCGAAAAGCGTCGCGCATCGCCAGAAAGTCATCGTCGCCGGGGGCGGCGACGGCAGCCCCCGCGACACTGAGTACGGCCAACAACACGAAACTGCGGATTTTCATGCGGAACACTCTCACGATGTGTTGATTATGACAGTCACCATCAGACCCCGCGATGACACTTTTGTTCATCCCAAAAACAAACGATACGCCGGATTGCGGGTTTCGTCGCAATACGGATAACCCACCTTGTCGAGAAATTTTCTGAACTGGCGTGTGTCTTCGGGCGGCACCTGCATGCCGACCAGCACGCGGCCGTAATCGGCGCCGTGATTGCGGTAGTGAAACAGGCTGATGTTCCAGCCGCGGCTCATGCTGGTCAAAAAGCGCGTCAGCGCGCCGGGGCGCTCCGGGAACTCGAAGCGATACAGAATTTCGTTCTTCACCGCCGCATGCCCGCCGACGGTGTGGCGCACGTGCAGCTTGGCGAGATCGTTGTTGCTCAGGTCGTGGGTCTTCAGCCCCGCGCAGCGCAGCGCACGGGTGAGGCGCGCAGTTTCGTCGCGGTTTTGCACCTGCACGCCGACGAACACCTGCGCGCGGTCCGGATTGTCGTAACGGTAATTGAACTCGGTGACGTTGCGCGGCCCCAGCAAATCGCAAAACGCCTTGAAGCTGCCGGGCTTTTCGGGGATGGTCACCGCGAGTATCGCTTCGCGATGTTCGCCGAGCTCGGCCTCTTCGGCGACAAAGCGCAGGCGATCGAAATTCATGTTGGCACCGCTGGCGATGGCGACCAGCGTTTGCCCGCGCGCGCGGTTTTTTTGCACATACGCCTTGGCGCCGGCAATCGACAGCGCGCCCGCCGCCTCAAGAATAACGCGGGTGTCGGTAAACACATCCTTGATCGCCGCGCACATGGCGTCGGTATCGACGCAAATCACCTCATCGACCAGCGTGCGGCACAGCCGAAACGGTTCAACGCCCACTTGCTTCACGGCCACGCCATCGGCGAACAGGCCGACCTGATCGAGTTTCACGCGGCGGCCGGCTTTCAACGACTGATACAGGGCGTCGGCGTCTACCGGTTCCACGCCGATGATTTTGATTTCGGGCCGCAGGCGTTTGACGTAGGCCGCGATACCCGCGATCAAGCCGCCGCCGCCCACCGGCACAAAAATCGCGTGGATCGGCTCGCCGTGCTGGCGCAAAACTTCCATGCCGATGGTGCCCTGGCCCGCGATCACATCCGGGTCATCATACGGGTGAACAAACGTAAGTACTTGTTTTTTAGATAGAATTTTTGCCCGTGTGTAGGCCTCGTCGTACGAATCGCCGTGCAGCACCACGCGCGCGCCGCGCGCGCGCACGGCATCCACCTTGATCTGCGGCGTGGTCACCGGCATCACGATGGTGGCCTTGCAGCGCAGCTTTTGCGCCGCCAGCGCCACGCCCTGCGCGTGGTTGCCCGCCGAAGCAGCGATCACGCCGCGATCCCGCGCCGCCTTGGGCAGCCGCACCATTTTGTTGTAAGCGCCGCGCAGCTTGAACGAAAACACCGGCTGCAAATCCTCGCGCTTAATCAGCACGCGGTTGTGCAGGCGCTTGGACAGATTGGGCGCGAAATCGAGCGGTGATTCGATGGCGACATCGTAAACGCGCGCGCCGAGGATGCGTTGCAGGTAATCGGGGGCTTTCATAGGGCTTAAGGTTAGCATGACTGCTTAAATGCAAAGCCGAAAACTTCAACGCAAAGGCGCAAAGAACCGCACGCAACGGAAGTGCTGGCGGGTTTCTTTGCGTGCCCTTTGCGTCTTTGCGCCTTTGCGGTGAAGGGTGTCCGCGGCGCCCGTCTGAAATAGACTCCGCCCGCCACTGTACAGCCCTGATTTTGAGGGCTATCATTCACCCATGAACCAGACCGAAATGAAACAAGCCGCCGCCGAAGCCGCGATTCGCTACGTCGAGGACGGCAGCGTGGTGGGCGTGGGCACCGGCTCCACGGCGGATTTTTTTATCAATGCATTGGGCAGGATCAAGCATCGCATCGATGGCGCGGTGGCCAGTTCCGAAGGCACGGCGACCAAACTCAAGTCGCTGGGCATCGCGGTTTATGATCTCAACGGCGTGAAAGACCTGCCGCTGTACGTGGACGGCGCCGATGAAATCACCCAGCACCTGGCGATGATTAAGGGCGGCGGCGGCGCGCTCACGCGCGAGAAAATCGTCGCGGCGGTGGCGCGCAAATTTATTTGCATCGCCGATCAATCCAAGCACGTCGATGTGCTGGGCAAATTTCCGCTGCCCGTCGAAGTGATCCCAATGGCGCGCTCGTATGTGGCGCGCGAGATCGTCAAGCTCGGTGGACAACCCGCGTGGCGGCAAGGTTTCACCACCGATAACGGCAATTTGATTCTGGATGTGCATAATCTGTCGATCACAAAGCCGATGGAACTCGAAGCGGCGCTGAATCAAATTACCGGCGTGGTCACCAACGGTTTGTTCGCGCGGCGCGGCGCCGATGTGTTGTTGCTGGGCGCTGCCGATGGCGTAAAAACAATAATAAAAACAAATAGTTAACATCGTGGCCGAATACACCACGATTGCCGCCGTCGATCTCGGCAGCAATTCCTTCCACTGTCAAATCGCCCGCGTGGACGGCGAACAAACCTACCCGCTCGACGGCCTGCGCGAAGCCGTGCGTCTCGGCGCGGGGCTGGACGACAACAAAGTGCTCGACGAGGCATCGCAAGCGCGCGCCATCGCCGCCTTGCAGCGCTTCGGGGAACGGCTGCGCGGTTTTCAGCCCAACGACGTGCGCGCGCTCGGCACCAACTCCCTGCGCGTGGCCAAAAACACCTCTGCGTTTTTGAAAAAAGCCGAGGCCGCGCTGGGCTTTCCGATTGAAGTCATCGCCGGGCGCGAGGAAGCGCGACTGATTTATCTTGGTGTGTCGCACAGCCTGCCGGTGTCGGATGAGCCGCGGCTGGTAGTGGATATCGGCGGCGGCTCGACCGAATTTATTGTTGGCGAAGGCTACAAACCGCAACGCCTCGACAGCCTTTACATGGGCTGCGTGTCGTTCAGCCGGCGTTATTTCAAGGACGGCAAACTCACCAAGGGTGCGTTCAAAAAAGCGGAATTCGCCGCGCGCGCGGAAATGCAGCACATCGTCGCCGAATTCTCCAGCCGTAACTGGAAACACGCAGTGGGGTCCAGCGGCACCGCGCGCGCGCTGGCGCAGGTGCTGCAATCGCTGGGCTACGCTGAATCCGGCATCACGCCCGACGGATTGGAAAAACTGCGCGCGCTTCTGATCAAGGCAGGCGACCTGTCACGCATCGGCATCGAGGGTCTGCGCGAGGACCGCGCGGCGGTGCTGCCCGGCGGGCTCGCCATCATGGCGGCCGTGTTCGGCGAACTCGATATCCGGCACATGACGGTGGCCGAGGGCGCCATGCGCGAAGGTATCATCTTCGACATGCTGGGGCGCACGCATCACCACGACACGCGCGACGCCACGGTCACGCAATTCATGCAGCGCTACCACGTCGATGTGCCGCAGGCCAAGCGCGTGAATCGGCTCGCGGTCGATCTGTATCAGCAACTCGGCGGCACGGAGGCTTACAGCGTGGCGCAACTGTCATGGGCCGCGAGGCTGCACGAAATCGGCATCAGCGTCGCCTACGGCGGCTACCACCGCCACTCGGCCTACATCGTCGCCAACGCGGACATGCCCGGTTTCACCCGCCATGAACAGCACCGCATCGCGCAACTGCTGCTCGCGCACCGCCGCTCGCTGAAAAAAATCCCGCCCGAACTGGATGCATCGATTGACTGGCGTATGGTGTTCGCGCTGCGTCTTGCCGTGCTGCTGTACCAGCGGCGCACCTCGAACAACCCGCGCATCGAATCCGCACGATCAGGCGAAAACAAATTCCGCGTAGCCATTGATCCGGCATGGGTGCTGCGTAATCCGCTCACCAACACCGTGCTGCGCGAGGAAATCCGCGAGTGGGAGAAGATCGGCTTCGATGTGAAGATCAGCGGGCTGTATGAGGTGGATGACGGGGCGGAGATTGAGGCAACGGATTGATTGGGTTCGTACGCCTTACAAATTGCTGCAATGCACATACGGAGATTCCCTATGAAACCCTTGCAAAGCCATCCCCTTTGTTGTCATGGTATGGGTGATGCCGGCGCAGATCGGCGCGGCGTAGAATGGGCCTTGCGTGATCGGCATGAGTTGGTATTTCCCGGTGGTGCGGTGCGGCGGCGCGAGGGTCTGTAACGCGCTGCCGGCGTGCGCGGCGTTGTAGGCCTGCGCGGTTTGCGTGAGCGCGGCGGCAGGCGCGCCGATGGCCTGCGCCAATGCGGCGATGCTTTCCGCCTTGAACAGCGTGCCGCCCTCGTTGGGCACATGCGGGTTCGGCGGTATCAGGCCTTGGCGACCGAGGCCTTCCCAAATCGCGTGGTCGAACACGATGAACGCCGACGACGGATCAACGATTTGGGTGATGGCATTGGCGATGTAGACGCCGCCGCAGCCTTCATCGACAAAGTGCGCGCCATTGCTCAACCCCGTAAATTATCATTGTCCGCCAGGAATCACGAGGGGAAGCGTTGTATGATCTTACTCGGAACCTCGCCTGCCGTAGTGCTTGTACATCGGGCTTGAATAGTATCAGACCATAAACATGCCATGAACCATGGGCGGGCCTGCGCTGCGGGCGCCCTGCTTGCTACCTTGCGGACACTAGCCGAAATCATTGGTTCTCTCTCTGCCAGCGCGCGCGCGTATTTCCATCGGCTTGCGCCACGCGGCGGCTCTGCCGGCGACACGGCGGTGTCCGACGAGGACAGCGCCACACGATTTGCACAGGCTCAAGCATTCCATCAGCAAGGGCAACTGGACCCAGCCGAGGCCATTTACCAGGCATTGCTGCAAAAATACCCACGGCATTTTGACCTGTTGCACCTGATGGGCACGGTGCAGGGGCAGCGCAATAATTTCCCCGAGGCGATCCGCTTTATCGAGCAGGCCCTGAGCGTCGATCCGAACAATGCGGCCGCCCATGGCAGCCGCGGCAATTGCCTTCGGGGGTTGGGCAAGTATGAAGACGCGCTCGCCAGCTATGCCCGCGCGCTTGCGCTTCGACCCGCGGATGCCGACACCTTGAACAACATCGGCGCCACGCTGCGGGAGTTGCAGCGACCGGACGAGGCCCTCGCAAGCTACGACCGGGCGCTGGCCATAAACCCTCGCCATCTGCTCGCGCGCGACCATCGCGGCGCGATTCTGCGGGAGTTGCAGCGGCCGGACGAGGCTTTGGCCAGCCACGACGAGGCGATCAGGATCGACCCCGCCCATGCAACCGCGCACTATCATCGCGGCCTCGCGCTGGTCGAATTAAAGCGCCACGAGGAGGCGCTCGCGAGTTACGAGCGGGCGCTCGCCCTGCGCCCAGATTACGCCGACGCGCTGTTGGCGCACGGCGCCCATCTGAGTTTGCTGAATCGGCACGAAGATGCGCTTGATGGCTTTGGCCGATTGCTTACCCTCGACCCGAATCATGCCATTGGCCACTATCGCCGCGGCATTGCGCTCAGTGAGCTCAACCGAAACGAAGAAGCCCTCGCCAGCTATGCGCGCGCCATCGCGATTTCCCCCGCCTTTGTCGAAGCGCTGCTCAATCACGGCCTCGCGCTCCAGGAGCTAAACCGTTCGGAGGAGGCGCTGAACAGTTATGCACGGGCTCTCGACATCAAGCCGGACTTCGTGGAGGCGCTGTATAACCGCGCCAATGCGCTATGCAATCTGCAACGCAACACGGAAGCGCTGGCCTGTTTTGACCGCGCGCTCGAGGTCAAGCCGGACTTTGCGGATGCGTTGGTCAATCGCAGCGTCCTCCAGGTTGCGATGGGGCGGCACGCGGATGCACTGGCCGGCTACGACCGCGCACTGGCGCTGAAGCCGAATTTAACCGCCGCGCGGATCAACCGCGGCGGCGCGCTGGCCGCCATGGGCCTTTATAACGAGGCATTGGAATGCCTTGACCAGGCAATTGAATTAGACCCCGCATCGACCGAGGCGCGCTTTAACCGATCCATCAACCATTTGCTGCTGGGCGACTTTTCGCGCGGCTGGGAGGAATATGAATGGCGATGGGTGAATGAGCGGCTGAGAAACACAAAACGCCTGTTTCAGCAACCCTTATGGCTGGGCAAGGAATCACTGGCGGGCAAGACGATATTGCTGCACAGCGAACAAGGCTTTGGCGACACGCTGCAGTTCTGCCGCTACGCAAAGTGGGTCCGCGCACTGGGCGCCCGGACGCTTCTGCAAGTGCCGCCGCCGCTGCTGCCGCTGTTGGCCGGCGTGGAGGGCGCAACGCAGGTGTTATCCACGGGCGAGGCGGTGAACGCTTTCGACTATCACTGCCCGCTGTTAAGCCTGCCGCTGGCATTCCAAACCGGCCTCGATACCATTCCAGCCGGAATACCCTATATCCATAGCGATGCCGAGCGCGTGATGATCTGGAAAAATCGCCTCGGCCACAAGACCAGGCCCCGTATCGGATTGGCGTGGAGCGGAAATGCCGCGCATATCAACGATCACAATCGCAGCATTGCGCTGGTGGACATGCTGGCGCTCGCGGAAGACTGGACGGATTGCGTAAGCCTGCAAAAAGAGGTGCGCGCGCACGACCGCGCGGTGCTGGACTCACACGCGGGCGTCCGGCATTACGGCGAACTTCTGCATGACTTCTCCGATACGGCGGCATTGGTCGAGTTGATGGATATCGTGGTGACGGTTGATACCAGTGTGGCGCATCTGGCGGGCGCCATGGGAAAACCCGTGTGGTTGCTGCTGCCGTTTTCCCCGGATTGGCGATGGTTGCTGGGCCGCGAGGACAGCCCCTGGTATCCGACGGCTCGGCTGTTTCGTCAGCCGGTTATCGGCGATTGGGCGAGCGTTATTCAGCGGGTTCGCGCGGCGCTGGCTCGCGCTTGCCGCTAAAGCCGGTTATTTATTTCACGATTATTTCACGACTCGCCCAGCCTGCGATTATTCCTGATGCAGTGGCCCTTGCCGGGCGGTGATGGCGCGATGACAAAGGGCGTTGGCGGGCAGTGGTTGCGGCGGCGCTTGCAGCACGCTCAGGCAACGATACGGCGTAATTTGGTGCAAGCCCGTGCAGGTCATGCGCTGCACGCCCGCCGCGAGCGGCCTGCCGCCGTCGAGGGTGTCTTCCACCAGCAAATATTGCCGCGGGCAGAGAGCAGGAATCGCTTGCGTGGTGTCGAACAGATTGCGCATCCAGATTTTGCAGGCTTCGCGAAAACGCTGGCTTGCAGTGCCGCGGCCCGTTCATGTTCGTGGGCTCATGTTCGTGGGCTATGTCAAGCAGGAAGCCCTGACGCAGGAAAATTTCGACGGTGATTGGTTCGACACCGGCGATCTTGCCACGCTGGATGCCGAGGGTTTTATCCGCATCACCGGGCGCCTGAAAGACATCATCATTCGCGGCGGCGAAAACATTCCGGTCAAGTATGTGGAAGATCTTCTGTATGAAGACCCGCGCGTGCAGGATGCCGCCATAGCCGCCATGCCCGACCCGCGTTTGGGCGAGCGCGCGTGTGCGTTCGTGATTTGCCGCGAAGGACAATCGCTGGACATGCAGGGCATGCGGGCATTTCTGGCGCAGCGCGGCGTGGCCCAAGTGTATTGGCCGGAGCGGCTGGAAATCGCGCGCGAATTGCCGCGCACGGCGAACGGCAAAATACGCAAAGCGGATTTGCGCGCGCGGCTGAGGTCGTAACTGAGGTCGTAACCGAGGTCGTAACCGAGATCGCAGCCGGCGCCGGCGCGTTTTTAGATAACGCCGTCCGACTTGCAGGCGGCCAACTCCTCGGCGGAATGGCCCAGCCATTCGCCGTAGACGGCATCGTTGCTCGCGCCCAGCGGCAGACTGGGTTCGAGCGGGCGGCGCGGCGTGCCCTCGAACACCAGCGGCGAATGCGGCAGCACCACACGGCCCATCCGCGGGTGGTCGATCCATTGCAGGCTGCCGCGCGCGTGCATGTTCTCGTCGTGCATGACTTCGGTCAGCGTGCGTACCGCCGCGCAGGGCACCGCCGCCTTCAGCATGCGTTGGGCCACGTCGTTTTTGGTGAGCGTCCTGGTCCAGCTTTCGATCAATTCGTCCACCGCCGCCATGTTGGCGACGCGCGTCGCGCGCGTGACAAAACGCGGATCGGTCTTGAGGTCGGCCCGGCCCATGACATCGAGTATCGCGAGGAAATGATGGTCGGCCGGCGCGTTGATCACCGCGTAACCGTCCCGTGTGGCGTAAGCGTTGTAGGGCGAGATGCCCAACCCCGCATGGCGGTTGCCGGTGCGTGCCGGAGCGGCTGCGCCACGCGCATGCAGCATGCCGAGGTTCGACGCCAGCGACGCATAGTTCGCGTCCTGCATCGAAATTTCGACAACGCGGCCCCGCCCGGTGCGCTCGCGCTCATACAGGGCGGTGATAACGGCGGCATACAAATGAATGCCTGCGCTGAAATCGCACAGTGCAGCACCCGATTTAACCGGCGGCTGATCCGCAAACCCCGTCGAATCCATGATGCCGCACATGGCCTGCATCACCAGGTCCATCGCGGGATAGTCGCGATAAGGGCCGGATTTTCCATAACCCGTGCTTGAGCCGTAAATCAGCCGCGGGTTGATCTTGTGCAGGTCCGCCGCGCCGATGCCGAGGCGGTCGGTGACGCCCGGCGCGAAATTTTCCACCACTATATCGGCGCGCGCCGCCATCTCGCGGAACAGCGCAAGGCCTTTTTCCGACTTGAGATTAAGCGTGACCGGCTGCTTGTTGGAGTTCAACATGGCGAAGGGCATGTCCGCCCCGCCCATGTCGCCGCGACTACGCAGGTTCTCCCCTTCGAGCGGCTCGACCTTGATGACGTTTGCGCCCGCCATCGCCATCAGAAACGTGGCGTAGGGGCCGGCGTAGATGTGTGAAAGATCAATCACCGTGATGCCCGAAAGCGGGTACTGTTTTTTCATTGCGCTGCTCGCTGCCGGTTGATGGGGGGACAAACCGCGTCCGGGACTCTTGAATGTGATGGGTCGGATGGTCTAGGCGACCGCGCGCGCCAGCACGCGCTGCGCGGTGCGGTAGTGCGGCCGGTCGAGCATTTTACCGTCCACCGAAACGACGCCCGCGCCGGGCGACGCATCGAAGGCCGCGAGCACCCGCCGCGCCGCCTCGATATCCGCGACCGACGGGGTGAAAGCCTCGTTGATGACGGCGATCTGATCGGGATGAATCGCGGCTTTGGCTGAAAAACCGCTGCGTAGGCCCTCGACCGCTTCCTGTTTCAGACCGGCGGAATCGCGAAAGTTGGTGTAGACCGCATCGACCGCGATGACGGGGGACGAAACCGAGGCCGCCGCCGCCGCGTACAGGCATAGCGAGCGCGCCAGCAGATAGGGCGCGGCATAACGGCCCGCTTCGTCGCGATTGGTGATGGCGCCCAAATCCGCGGCAAGGTCTTCGCCGCCCCACAGCATGCCGCAAAGGCGCGGAATCGGCGGGTTGTCGTAACCGCCAAGGCCGAACAGGCTGCCGCCGGTTTCGGTGACGATGGGCAGCACGCGAATCTCGCCTGCCGGCACGCCGTCGCGCGCTTCGAGCGCGGTGAGGTAGTGCGACAAGAGCCGCACGTCGTCTCCGCCGCGGCATTTCGGCAGCATGATGCCGAACGGACGCGCCCTGACCACCGCGGCGAGATCAATCAATGCGGCAGGAGTGTCGAGCGCGTTAATGCGTACGATCAGCTTCATGCGCGCGCCCGCGCCCGCCAGCGTGGCGGCGCACAAATCGCGCGCCGCCGCCTTGCGTGACGGCGCCACGGCATCTTCGAGATCAAGGATCAGCGCGTCCGCCGCGCTCGCAAGACCTTTGGCGATTTTGCGTTCGTCGTCGCCCGGAACAAAAAGCAGGGAGCGCATAATGGGATCAGCGTGCTAGAAATTGTTCATGCCGAGAAAGCCATCGCGCGGAAAATCCTTCATGATTTTCTTGCCGATGAGGTCTTTCAATGTCTCGGTAGTGCCGCCGCCGAGCGTGCCGTAGCGCGCGCCGCGATAAAACCGCGATACCGGGAATTCGTCGGTAAAGCCGTAACCGCCATGAATCTGGATCGCATCGCTGGTCACTCTGAGCGACATCTCGTTTACGGTGATTTTTGCGACCGCCGCCATGTAGGGGTCGGGAAACGGATTCGCCGTTGCCGCCGCACGATACAGCACAGAGCGGCTGGCTTCTATATCGCGATACATTTCCGCCAGTTTGTGACGGATCGCCTGAAACTGGCCGATGGGCTGCCCGAATGCACTGCGGTCGCGCGCGTATTTGACGGCTTCCTCGAACGCGCCTTCGGCGAGACCCAGCGACACGCTGGGGTTCAGGCAGCGTTGCGTGTTGAATGCACT
>JANPOH010000563.1:0-2088 GCA_031427895.1 Betaproteobacteria bacterium | reverse complement strand
AGTCGAGCCGTTGCAAAAGATTTACCAGCAGGTGCTGGTGAATCTGCTGATCAAGTAATCTGACACTTGGGAAAGGCCCGCGTGATGTCACGGCTGATGATGGCGGCAGCGCTGTGTTGCGCCATGATGAGCGCGCAGGGTGCCCAAGGTGCCGACTGGCGCCCGGACAAGAACATCGAAATCATCGTGTGGTCCGGCGCGGGTGGCGGCGCGGACCGTCCGGCACGCGCGATGCAGCGTTTGTTTCAGGAAAAGAAACTGCTCGATGTAGCCAGTTCCGTGGTCAATAAACCCGGCGGCACCGGCACGGTGGGCATGGTGTACATGAACCAGCATGCGGGCGACGGGCACTATCTGTCGCTGGCGAATACCACGCTGGCGACGATCAGTAAAACCGGGGTAAGTCCACTCTCTTACTCCCACGTCACGCCGCTGGCGCTGCTCGCGCATGACTACATGATTATCGTGGTGCGCGCCGACTCGCCGTTCAAGACGGCGCGCGACCTGTTTGAACGCATGGCGAAAGACCCGAACGCCGTCACCGGCGGTATGACCGCGCGCGGCGGCGTGGGACACATTGCGCTGGGCCAGGCGCTGAAAACCGTGCAGGGCGATCCGCGTAAAATCCGTATTGCGATTTTCAAGTCCGGCGCCGATGCCACCCTTGCCGCGATGGGCGGGCACATTGATTACGCAGTGACCGTGGTGCCGTCGATCATCAGCCAGGTCAATGCAGGACGCGTGCGCATACTCGGCGTGGCATCGCCACGGCGGTTGACCGGCGCGCTCGCCCATGCGCCGACGCTGAATGAACAAGGTCTGAAATCGATATCATCCAACTGGCGCACCGTGGTCGGCCCGAAAGGCATGACACGGGAGCAGATTGCGTTCTGGGACGGCGTGCTCGGCAGGATGGTGCAAACCGGCGAATGGAAAAAAGAACTGGAAACGAGCTTGCAGGAGTACGTGTATCTCGACAGCAGCGCCACGCTCAAGTACACGCGCGATCAGGATCAGGCGATTACGGCGGCATTGGGAGATTTGGGGTTGCTGAAGGCGCAATAACACTACGCCCCGATTTACTCGCCGGATATCGCTGCAGCGCTTAGAATCCGCTCATGCCCTCGCTGAGCGAAGCCGATACCTGCCGCAAGTTTGTCGTTCCTAAACTGCAAGACGCAGGCTGGGATGACGAGCCGCATTCGATTGCCGAGCAGCGCACGATTACCGACGGGCGCATCGTGCCGGTGGGCAAGGGTTTTGTACGCAAGCCGCCGATGCGCGCGGATTTTCTGCTGCGCTACACACGCGATTTTACGTTGGCGGTTGTCGAGGCGAAAGCTGCGTACAAATCGGCGGCAGACGGGTTGCAGCAGGCCAAGGCCACCGCCGAGATGCTCGGGCTTATGTTCGCCTATGCGACCAATGGTCACGAAATAATCGAGTTCGACTATCACACGGGACGAGAGACATCGCTCGCCGAATATCCGTCGCCCGGCGAACTGTGGCAGCGCTATCGTGCCGCCACCGGCGTCACTGCCGACGATGTTGCCGAGCGACTGCTGACGCCATTCAATCATGTGCTCGGCAAGGGTGATCGTTACTACCAGCAGATCGCTATCAATCGCGCCGTCCAAGCAGTCCTCAAAGGCACGCAGCGTCTTTTGCTCACCATGGCTACGGGCACTGGCAAGACGGCCGTGGCATTCCAGATTTGCTGGAAGTTGTGGATGTCGCGCTGGAATCGCACCGGCGAATACCGCAGGCCGCGCATGCTCTACCTGGCTGATCGCAACATCCTTGTCGATGACCCGAAAGACAAGGATTTCGCGCTCTTCGGCGATGCGCGTTGCAAGATCGGCGATGATCCGTTCTCGCTCGGCCGCGAAATGTATTTCGCGACCTACCAAGCATTGGCCGAGGACGAACGGCGCGACGGATTGTTCAAGACTTTCCCGCAGGATTTCTTCGACATTGTAATCGTGGACGAGTGCCATCGCGGCAGCGCACGCGACGACTGTTGGTGGGGCGCTTTTCTCTAGTACTTCAAGCCCGCCTTTCATTTGGGTTTGACCGCGACACCGCTGC
>JANPOH010000562.1:0-2450 GCA_031427895.1 Betaproteobacteria bacterium | reverse complement strand
CCGGCGTTCACCAGCGTGCCCGCAAAACCGCTGGTAATGTAAAACAGCGTAAACACCATGAATCGCCCGGTCGACGACGGCGTGTTGAACACGTGCCGTGTATACGCAAAGTAGGCAAACAGGACACCCGCCGCGTAGGCAAGCACGTAGGCGACAACATGGCCCGTCACGAACAGCGCGGCCTGATACACCGCGATGGACAGCAGGGTATTAAGCGCGCCGGCCACCAGAAAACGCAGCACCGGCGCGGCGCCCGCGGCCTTGGCGTTCTGGTCCAGCACCTCAGTCATGGCTCGATCCGTCATAGGTAGCGCGCGAGCGCACCACACCCAAGGGCCGGTGCTTGGTGTTTTCAAAAGCACGCCAGACATAATTACCGACGATACCCAAGCCAAACAGAATCAGCGACGCGCAGAACAAGATCGTCACCATGATCGCGGTGTAGCCCGGCACCGCGATCATGCCCAGCAGCCGCGCCGCCATCAGCCCCACGCCCACCAGCAAAAACACGATGGTGCCCACAAAACCCATCAGCGTCAGCAAGGTAATCGGAATGTCCGTAAACGAAAATATGCTGTCCAGCAGATAGGTGATTTTCTTGCGCAGCGTCCAGCCGCTTTCGCCGTGCTTGCGCGCCAGCCGGTCGTAAGGCACCTCCACGCGCGGAAAACCTATCCAGTACAACTGCGCCACCAGCGAGCTGTGCGCCTCGTCCAGCGCCAGCAGTGCATCGCGCGCGCGCGCCGTCACCGCAAACATATCGACGCCGCCCGCAGGCATTTCCGGATTCACCAGCTTGCGATACAACGCCCAGAACACGCGACTCGGCGCCTGCTGACGGAAGGTATCGTCGCGGCTGGCGCGTGTGCCGACGGCCACGTCATTGCCCTCGGCCAGCACGCGAAAAAAATCCGTCACCAGCGAGGGCGGCTCCTGCAAATCCGCAGCCATCACCGCGATGTACTTGCCGCGCGCGGCGGCCAGACCACTGCGCACTGCGGTAAACGAACCGAAATTGCGCGACAGCGCGATCAATTGCGACGGCACTCCGCTTGCCGGCAGATTTTCAAGCAGCCATTGTTCGGAGTAGTCGGGACTGCCGTCCACCACGAATACCACTTCGAAGGCGCCACGCAACTCCGCCGCGAGTCCCCGCACCACCTGCAAAACCTCGGGCAGAAAAACCTCGTTGCGATAAACGGGAATGATGAGGGAGTGTGTAATAGTCATGGCACTTCGTGCGCTCCGCCGCGAAAACCACTGGGCCTCGCCAATCCATATTGCCTCGCCGTTACGCGTGCAATAGATTGATTATACCTAACCCTTCTGCCCGACCGCGCGCCTGACATCAGATCGCCGGGTGGCGAAAAACGCCGCGCCGGATAATGCGCGGCGGATTTCCGCCAACGATGCAATTCGGCTCGTCAATGTCGCCGTGCATCACCGTGCCGGCGGCAACCACCACACCTTGCGCCAGACGGGTGCCTTTGGTCACCGTCACGCCGGCGCCCAACCAGACCTGGTCGCCCAGCGCAATGTCGCCAGGCGGGTTAATGCATTGCCCGCCGGCATCATGCAGCGCATGAAAATCATGATCCATCACCGTGCAGTTCCAGGCAATCAGCGCATCGCGCCCGACGCGCACGCGCTTGACGCAGAACACCGAAACACCCGCGTTGATATATACATTGGCGCCGATTGCCAATTCACCCTCGCACACCACACGCGTGCCAGGACCGATGCGCACATTGTTCCCCAGCCTGACCTTCCCCGTGACCTTCCAGACACCGCTGGCGCCGTTGTCCGGAAATATATCGACATCCGGCAATCCCAGACGCACCGCGCCAAAGGCGTAGTCGTCAAGCAACACTTCACCGTCAAGACAGACCAGCTTCATGCGATGCGACACCAGCACCGGCAAGCGCCACGCCCGCGCCACTGGAAAATAGCGGAAATTGAATAGCAATGTCTTGGGCAACCCCAGCATCATCCGCCACGCCTTGCCAAACTCGCGCAGCAGCATCCTCAGTTTGCTCCTGCAAACTGTATCCGATACAGCTTGGTATAAATACCGCCGCGATCGAGCAATTCGCGGTGCGTGCCGATCTCGGCGATGCGTCCCTGATCCAGCACCACGATACGGTTGGCGTTTTCCACGGTGGACAGCCGGTGTGCGATCACCAGCGTGGTGCGGCCTTTCATCAACGTTTCCAGCGCGGCCTGCACGTGCCGTTCGGATTCCGAGTCCAGCGCGGAGGTGGCTTCATCGAGCACCAGCACCGGCGCGTTTTTCAGCAGCGCGCGCGCGATGGCGAGGCGCTGGCGCTGTCCGCCGGAGAGCGGTGAGATTTGGGGTGTCGGGCGCAAACTTTCGCCAAAGCTACAAGCACTTGGATTCAATAGCGTACTAGATTTGAAACGTGCCAATCCTGAACGATTGCGTCAGCAAT
>JANPOH010000561.1:0-6303 GCA_031427895.1 Betaproteobacteria bacterium | reverse complement strand
AGCTGGCCACAAACGTCTCGATCAGCGGATTGATTTTCTCTGGAAACTCCGTCAACGGAAAATGCCCCACGCCCGGCAGCTTGACGTACTGCGAGTGCGGCACCGCTTCGTGGATTTCTTTTTCGTATTCGGGCGGGTTGCCGTGGTCGTTCAGGCCGCGCAGTAGCAGCATTTTCGGCTTGAACGACGATATGCGGTCGCGCACGTCGAAGGCGTCGATGGTTTTCAGGTCATGGTATTGCGACATCGGCCCTACTCTTTTGTGGCACGCCATCAGGTGCTCGCGCAGGCCCGGCTCGACAAACTGCATCGCGCGCATCTGAAATGCCAGCCATTCGTCGTACGCCTTGGGGTCGCGCGGCTCTTTGGCCGCGCGCAGGCGCATTTCATAGGTGCCCGGCGAGCGTGTTTTGGGCTTTGCCGCCACAGTCATGATGACCACGCCCTTCACTTCGTCCGGGTAATCCAGCCCGTATTGCAGCGCGATGGACGCACCCAGCGTGTAGCCCACCAGCACCAGGTCTTTTTTCATCCCCTGCGCCCACAGCCAGCCGCGCACCCATTCGGTGTAGCGCGCCACATCCACGCAGCGCTCGCCTTCGAGATGCCCCGGCAGTGTCGGCGCGACACTGCCTTTGAAATGTTTGAGTTGCGGAATATAGGCATCCGCGCAGGCGCCCGCGCCGGGGCCGTGGATGAAAACAAGTTGCGGCATGGTTCAATTTTCCGGGTCAGGGTTTCGCGTGGGTGATAAACCAGAGAGCCACGTCCATTTAATTACCGATCTTCAACCAGCTCAATCGCCTCGCGGCTGGGCCCTTCAATCATCACCGCGCGTGTGTCGCCCAGCTTGTAGGGCTGTTCGAGAAACGTCACACCCTCGTCCTTGATCTTGGCGATCCACGCATCGAGATCGGCCACACCAAACGCGATGTGATCGTAGAGTTGGCCGCGCGGGCTGGCGAGCGGCGCGTCTCCTTGCGGTGCATACCACGTCAGCGCCACGTCGCCGAAGATCACGGCGGCACGCGGCGAGCGGAACATGCCTTCGCGATTGAGCGCGGGCCAGGTGCGATCCGCGCCGCGCGGCACTTTGCAATTACCCTCGGTCATCGGCGCGGGACTTTCGCGTCCCGGCATCGCCGGCGCGTTCAAGTGCTGTTGATACCAGAGCTGCGCGCAATACGGATCAGTCTGATACATATGCACGTGGTTAAACCGCTCGTGCGGAAAATCGCCCATGTATTCGATCAGCGCGTCGTCGGGCCCCTGCATGTAGGCAAAGCCGGGGCCGCCCTTCGGTTTGACGCCGTTGGCTTTGGCCTGGGCAATCTGCGCGCGGGTCAGCCCCAGCATGCCGCCCACGCCGGGCCAGGTGTCGCTGTTAATCCACACGGATTCGTCGCCTGCTTCAGTGGTGTAGAGCGGCAACAGCTTGACCTCGGGCCGCGTCTTGAACATCTCCAGATGCTTGCACACATCGGTGACATACCAGCCGAAATGCCAGATCGCGCTTTGCGGCGTGATGCTGGGCGCTTGGTCTACCTTGTTAAACAGCAGCATCGAATCGTTCGGCGCGCTCTTGACCTTCAACGCCGGCGCGCCGCCCCAGGTGATTCTCGACGAGCTGGGAAATTGCCGCACGTAAAAATCAATCGCCGCATCGGGGTTCACCGAATTCAGATGCAGGTGGTGAAAGGTGGGGGTGGGAAGCATATTGGTTTCTCAAGTAGCCGCAGGATGGGTTACGGCCATGGGCCAGTACCCATCCTGCGCCTGCATTTCAGGATGCAAATGTTTAAACCGCCAGCCGATAAACCCGCGCCGCCGTGTCGCGATACAGCTTCGATTTATCCGCCGCCGAATGATTCTGCGTGATGCGCTTTAACGCATTCCACAACACGTGGTAGCCGGTGGATTCTTTGTCCACCGGGAAATTGCTTTCCATCATGCAGCGATCCGGGCCGAACAATTCGATGCAGGTTTCGACATACGGGCGCCATGCGGCGGCGAGTTCTTCGGACGACGGCGGCGTATCGCGCAAATGGAAATCCCAACCGCAATAGGTCATGCCCAGGCCGCCGACCTTGACTGTCAGATGCGGAAACTGCACCAGCGCGCGCAAGTTATCGCGCCACACCTTGAACACCTCGCCGCGATTCTCGTGCGGCGCGATGCCGAGCAGGCCGCCGCAGTGATTCAGAATCACATTGGTGTCGGGAAAGGCGCGCAGCAAATCCACCGTTTCCGGCAACTGCGGATGAAACTGCCACGATTCAAAGCTCAATCCCAGCGGCTTCAGGTGCGCCATCCCCTTGCGAAACGCCGGTTCGAGCACCTGGTGTCGCGGCGGCTGACGGCGACCGAATTTGGCGGCATTGCCGGTGTCCCACGTCACGCCGTGGCGGATGCCGCGAAAGCGCCCGTTGCCCGCCGCGATCAGCGCTTCGAGCACCGGGCGCGCGGCGTCGCCCAGCATTAAATCGGCATGACCAATGATGCCCGCGCACAACCGCGCCTTGCCGTATTTGCCGCTGGCACTCATCGCCGCGATGCCGTTGACGAACTCGACTTCGCCCACGGGCTTCATGGCGGCAGGGCCATCGGCGCGGTACATCGACCCGGCTTCGATAAACATCGTGGCAATCACGTTGTGGCCGGAATGCACATCCTCGGCCAGTTCGTGCGTGAGGTAACGGCCCAACTCTTTTTCCCACACGTGATGATGCGGATCGATAATCGGCAGGTCGGGCTCGATCACCGCCTCCTGGCGTTTTTGGGTCCAGGCATTGAGCTCGACTTGTTGACGAAACGTGCTGCCGCGAAACTCACTGGATACGTCATATTGGGCCACTGTCTTTCTCCTGATGCAATGTGGATTAGCGAATTTGTGAACAACGGCCATTGTGTCAGAATCCGCAAAACAGGGGGAGAGCCATGAAGAAATTTATGCTTGCAGTTGCGTGCGCGGCGGCACGCCGCAACCGATACTCGAAAAACTGCACACCGATTTGCTCAAGGTGCTGCAAGCCGCCGATGTGAAATCACGCTTGACTGGACTGGTGATCGATGTCGCACCCACCAGCCGCGACGAATTTACCGCCCTTTTGCGCGCCGAGATCGCGCGCTGGACGCAAGTGGCGAAAGACGCGGGCATTCCGCCGCAGTGACGGCGGCCGTATCACCCGGCGCAGGCCGCTACGCCTGCACCAACGTTGTCACGCGCCGCCTGGCGCGCTCGCGCAGCGAACACTCGCGCAGGGTGTCGGCGAGCGGCTCCAGATGGGGGATGCCATAGAGCATCACGGTGGAAAAATTGGCATCCGATGAACGCAAGTGCAGCACGCAGTGGCCCACCAGCCGCATGCCCAAGGGCTTGTGCAGATCAAAGTGATCGATGCGAAACAGCTCGATGCTGTCCTTGAGTTTCGACAGGATGCCGCGCTCGATACGCACGCGCTGCGAAGTGATCTCGTAGGTAGTGGCGATGCTTTTGAACCAGAAATAAATCAACGCGATGCCGAGCGTCAGCACCACGATGATCCACTGCCACGCGCTGTGAATAACCGCCGGGTGACCGGAGAAGAGCGGCTTTTCAATCTCGGCCTCGCGCGTGGCGGCAAGCGCCACCAGATCGGTATTGCAGAAACGGCACTTGATGGCGGCGGCCTTGATGGTTTCGCCGCAGACCGGACAGATTTTGGTTTCGTCGCTCATTTGCCTGAATTCAGCGCCTCGTGGGGTTCGAGCATGCCGTGTAAAAACCCAGTATTGCGGCAGCACCGGCGCTTGTCAACCGCGGGCCTTTCGCATGCCGGCCTGCATGGCGCGCCTTTACATTGCGTGCGGGCCGCGCATTTCGGGCACCCCATGTTGCGCGCCGCCATCGCCACACAAGCGGGCAGCCGCTTGGTGGAACGGGGATACATTGGGGCCTATGCGAAAACAGCGTTTAAAACTCGAACTCACTGAAATCAAGGTGCGAGTCATCTCGGCGCGCAAGGCCGACCGGGGCGAAATCCGCGATTATGAGAACGCGCCGCGTTAGCGGCTTAGAAAGAAGGTGACGCGATGAAAGATCATTACGATTTCAGCAAGGGTGTGCGCGGCAAATTTTATCGGCCCGACGCGGCCTTCCGACTGCCGGTCTATCTCGACGTGAAAGTGGAAAGTTACCTGGCCGCGAAGGCTGACGCCAAGGGCGTGGAGTTGTCCGACCTCGTGAATGATCTGCTCAAGCGCGAGATCGAGATTATCGAAGCGGTGAAGTAGCACGCTACTTTATCGGTCAAGAAGGGAGGGCAAGAAAGAATGTCCCGAATTCTTGTCAGCATATCGAGCACGGCCCTTTGATTACGTTGCTCAATGGCGCCGCACGCGCCTCCAAGTCCGGCGCCAAGCCGATGGATGGATGAGATTCAAGCCGAAGTCAACGCCGTGCGCCGCGCCCGCGTATCGAGCAAACGCGCGGGCAAGCGCGTGTGAGGCTGGTATCAGAGCATTGTTGGCCTGGAAACAAGCTGTTATTCTTTACGGATGAAAGTCAGCGAGATTCTGCGTATGCTTCGGGATGATGGCTGGTTTCTGGTGGCGACACGTGGTAGTCACCGGCAATACAAACATCCTGAAAAATCAGGTCGAGTGACGGTGCCGGGCAAGCCCAGCGACGACCTTGCTCCGGGAACATTGAACAGCATCATGAAGCAGTCCGGTCTGAAAAAGTGAGGCGCCTATGCGTTACGCCATCGTAATCGAGAAAGCCGAAACCAATTACTCCGCCTATGTTCCTGATTTACCGGGGTGCGTTGCAACAGGTGCAAGCATCCAGGAGGTCGAGGCTGAAATTCGTGAGGCTATTGCGTTTCATATCGAAGGCTTGCGGGAGGATGGCAGCCTCGTCCCCGTGCCGTCCAGTCAGGTCGAGTACATCGAAATCGCGGCATAGCAGATCTCGGGCCCAATATCCAACGGGCTTTGCATCGTAGGGATATCTTTGAACTGACAGCCGTTGAATTCGCCAACTTGAAGTCGCAATTTGCGACTTCAAGTTAGGGCGGCACGCAAGCCAGCAAAGGTGGCAGGCGCGTCTTGACCCATGGCCGAGGTGACGATCAAGATGTCCTCATGTCACGCTATCGCTGTTCGCATGCGGAGAGAACACCTTTGTGGTATCTAAAAAATATGAATTAAAACAAATACTTAAATTGAATTGTAGTCTGCCACTATTGTCACTACCGCCGTGGTAGATGTGATTAATGAAAGACCCTAAACGCTTTGGAACCTTTAATTGCGCGGTGCGTTTAATTACGATACCTTCATCTGGCGCGAGAAACTCACGCAATGCGTATACAGGAAATATCCTCATGACTACGGTTCAAATCACCTTGCCCGATCAACTCGCTCAAGAGGCGCAAAGCGCGGGGCTACTCACTTCGGCCACCATTGAGCGCCTGCTGCGCGAACGACTGAAGACGCAGCGTGTCGATGAGCTATTCGGAGCAATGGACCGTATGGCGGCGGTTAATACGCCTGCCGCCCTGACGCCGGAGGAAGTGGCCGACGAAATCCGCGTGATGCGCGCCGAGCGGCGCGCGAAGACTACAGGCTGATGCGGCTGGTGCTCGATACGAACGTCGTCGCATCGGCATTGTTGTGGGGCGGTGTGCCGCGTCTGTTGTTGCAAGCCGCACGAGGGAAGCGCGTCGAGCTTTTTACCAGCACGCCATTGCTGGCGGAGCTGACCGATATTCTCGGGCGGCGCAAGTTCGAGAAGAAGATTGTGGCGTCAACGCTTTCCGTCGATCAGATCGTCGATCGTTATGCTGAACTGACCGTCCTCGTTCGACCCACACCCGTGCCACGCATCGCGCCCGATCCGGATGACGACGTGGTGATCGGTACGGCGCTGGCCGCCACGGCCGATGGTGTCGTCACCGGCGATCGACTCCTGCTTTCTGTCGCCGCGCACGAAGGCGTGCGCATCATCAGCGTCAGTGAGGCCGTGCGGGAGATCACCGCCGGGTGAACGAAGGGCCGCGAGCGCGCTACGATTGCTAATGTCACGGACCGGTGTATCACCGTTGACCACGCAAGCCAGCAAAGGCAGCGCACGCGTCTTGACCAATGGCCGAGGTGACGATCATGATGTCCTCGTGTCACGCTGCCGCTGCTCGCATGTGGAGCAGATGCCTCTATGAAATTACAAAAATATAAATCAAAACAAATACTTACATTGAATCGTGATCTGCCACTATTGTTACTACCGTCGTGGTAGATGTGATAACGAAAGACCTGACCCTAAAC
>JANPOH010000560.1:0-22956 GCA_031427895.1 Betaproteobacteria bacterium | reverse complement strand
TATTTCAAACTCCAGATACTTGCCCAGCGCCTCCGGTGTGCCGCCCAGCGGTGAAACCCCCAGCGTCTGAAAGCGTTCGCGCACATCCGGTGTTTGCAACTGGCGATTGATCTCGCCGTTGAGTTTGTCGATCACGCCGCGCGGCGTGCGCGCCGGCGCGAACACGTTGTACCACGCAATCACTTCGTAACCCGGCACGCCCGATTCGGCGATGGTGGGTATATCCGGCGCCACATCGGCGCGCTTGGCGCTGCTCACGCCGAGCGCGCGCAGTTTGCCGCTGCGCGCATAGGGCAGGATGCCGGTGATGACATTGAAGGTGCCCTGCACTTCGCCGCCCATCACGGCGGTCACTGCGGGATTGCCGCCCTTGTACGGCACATGGAGCAAATCGATGCTGGTCATGTGGCGAAACATTTCCATCGCCAGATGCGCCGAGGTGCCCGCGCCCGACGATGAAAAAATCAGTTTGCCGGGTTGCGCCCTGGCAAGGCTGACGACATCGCGCGCGGATTTCGCCGGCACCGCCGGATGCACCGCCAGCAGATAAGGCATTTGTGCCAGCAGGATGACCGGCGACAAATCCTTCACCGGGTTAAACGACAGCGTATACAACGCCCCGACGATCGCGATGCCGCCGGAGGTGGTCAGCAAGGTGTGGCCATCCGGCGCCGCTCGCGTCACCAGTTCCATACCGATGGTCGAACCGCCGCCAGGACGGTTGTCGATAATCACCGGCTGGCCCCACGCTTCATGAAATTTTTGCGACAGCACGCGTCCCACCAGGTCGTTCGAGCCGCCCGGCGTGAAAGGCACCACGATACGTATCGGCCTGCTGGGGTAGTTGTCAGGGTTCGCCGCCGCCGACCCGGCGGCGACGCAAGTCACGCAAGCGATGGCGGCAAGCCGCAGGCGCGAGATCATGGTTTTACGTTGGCCGCCGCTCATTTTTCAACCGTCTCCCGCTCCACCATCAACAGCCGCTCCATGCCGATAGAATCGTGCAACGCATGCTGCTCGGCTTTATGCGTGACGCCCGCCAGCAGCGGATCCGGCTCGCCGCGCGCAAGGCATTCGTAGCTTTGCTTCATCGCACGATGAAACGCCCACGCCGAGATCGAGCTGGCGAGGATGCGATAACCCAGCGCGCCAAGCTCGGCCAGCGGCAGGCCCGCGCCCTGCGCGCCATGGCCGGCGAGGCCGAACATGAACGGCGGCGGCAACTCGCGCGCGACCTGCCTTGCTTCGTCGGCATTACGCACGCTCAAATACAACATGTCGGCGCCCGCCTCGTGACAGGCGCGTGCGCGCTTGATCGCGTCCGTCATGCCGCCGGGCCCGCGAATGGCATTGGTGCGCGCGATGATGACAAAATCCGCATCGCGCCGCGCCTTGACGCACTCGCGCACCTTCGCCGCCATCAGCTCCAGCGGCACCATGTGCTCGACACCGACGTGATGATGCGCGCGCTTGGGCAAAATCTGATCTTCGATTTCTATCGCCGCAAAACCCGCCGCCTCGGCCATACCGATGGTGTGATGCATGTGCATCGGGTCGCCGAACCCCGCCGCGCCGTCCAGAATCAGCGGCAAATCGCACGCCGCGCGGATGTCGATGCCGGCCTGGCACAGTTGCGTGATGTTGAGGTTCGCTTCAAGGCAGCAATTCAGATAGCCGAGGGTGCCGCCGCCGAGATACAGCGTCTCGAAACCGGCGTTTTCCGCGAGTTTGGCGGTGAGCGGATTAAATACCGCCGGCGCGATCAAGGCGCGGTCACCGGCCAACAGGGTGCGAAATGTTTTTGCCGCCGTCATCGATGTAATCTCCCGGGGATTGCGTTCATCGGTCAAAATCCGACCGCTATAATGTACATGGAATTTGCCCGCGCCTGGTATTGTGCTTTGTATCGCGTATTACGCTTCACTCAACCGCTCGCCCAACCCTCAAGGAACAACCATGTCAGACCACGCAACGTAGCCGCATCTGCCCCTCTCCGGGGTCATCGTGCTTGACCTCACGCTGGCGCGCGCCGGCCCTACCTGTGTGCGCCATCTGGCCGACTGGGGCGCGGATGTCATTCGCGTCGAGCCGCCCGCCACCGGCGGCGAGGACGTGGTCGGGCGGCGTTTTTGCAGCCTCACGCCGCCGGGTGATTGATAACGTAGCGCAAAAATCCGCTGTGCGGGGTGTACTGGTCGTATAACCCGCGCGCGCGGTAGTTGTTCTCTTTGGTGTTCCAGTACAGCCGCGACCAGCCCTGCGTTTTCATCTCCGCCACCAGCCAGTCGATCAACTGTTTGCCCACGCCTTGCGCGCGGCACGCGGGGTCAACAAACAAATCTTCGAGGTAACACACCGGCGTCAGCGTCCAGGTGTTTTCATGCAGGACGTAATTGCACATGCCGATCACGTTGCCGTCGGCATCGTCGGCAACAATCGCATTCACCGGCGAGGCGAAATCCATGATGCGCGCCCAGGTGTGCGCGGCAATCGGTTCGGACACATCGCGCTCGTAAAAGCGGCAATAGCCGTCCCACAGCACGCGCCAGCGCGCCTCGTCGCGGGCTTCGATTTTGCGGATGGTGACAGGCATGGCAGACCTCCAGTGACGTTCAAACAAAATGCTCACGCGGTGCATACGAGCGCCCCGGCGCAATCACGTTCAATCTTCGCGCCATCATCGTAGATTGGCCGGCGCGTCCGCGCGCCAGAGTTGGTCGCGCCAGCGCAGCGCAATGTAAATCGTGCCGACGATGCCGGTCACGGCGTACAGGTTCACCATCGCCGTATAGCCGAAGTGGCTGATTACCCAACCCGCCGCCAGCAACCCTGCCGGCAGGCCGTAAATCATCAGCATCCGCAGCCCCATCACGCGGCTACGCAGCGGGCCGCTGGCCGCGCGCAGCAGCATCGCGGACATCGACACCGTGCCGAGACTTTGCGCGCAACCGACCAGCACCAGCGCCGCGCACCCCGTCAACAGCGTCGGCATCTGCGCGAACACGGCGAGCATCGCGTGCCACGCCGCGCAAAACACCACCATGCAGCGCGCCGGCGGCACGGCATGGCCCAAGCGGCTTAGCAGAATGGAACCGGCCAGCGCGCCCGCCGCGAAGCTGGCGGCCAGATAGCCGAGACCGGTTTGACCGGCGTGAAAAATATCCCTGGCGGCATAAGGCAGCAAGCCGTGCGTCACCGGAAACGCGGTGAGATTGATGAGAAACGCAAGCCACATCGCCGCCAGGATCGCGGGCGTTTGCAGGGTGTAGGCCACGCCCTCGCGCAAATCCATCCACGCCGACGCGCGCCCGGCGGCCATCTCCCCAGCCTGCCCGGCGACAGCAGGCGCGCGGCGCACGTCGGCTACGCGCGTGGTGAGCAACAAGCTCACGCCGTAAAGGCACGCGATCGCCACATACACCGCCCCCATGCCGAACGCGGCGACCAGGCCCGCGCCGGTAAGCGCGCCCATGACGCGCGCCGAATCCTGCGTGGTGCGCGACACGCTGCTCGTCACCATCAGGGTATTCGCCGGCATGGTCTCGCCGATCAAGGCATAACGCATCACCAGATCCGAGGGGCGCACCATGCCCAGCAACGCCGACGCGATGAACACATACAGCGGCGAGAGCTGCCCGGCCAGCACCAGCGTGAGCATTGCCAGCGACAACACCGTGTACACCGCGCGCATGCCGCACAACAGGCGCTTGGTGCCGAGGCGGTTGCCCATCACGCCGAACATCGGCGACAGCAGCGTGCCGAAGTACTGCATCGAGGCAAACAGCGTCAGCAAGGCCACCGATTGGGTCTCGACCAAAATGTACCAGCCGAGCACGATGTTTTCCATTTCGTAGGCCCACGACATCGTCAGATCGGCGGGCCACTGAAAGCGGAAGCTGCGAACGCGAAACGGCGCGAACGAAGAATGCTCCGAGGGCGCGCTCAACAGAAGCGCCTCACGCCGTGATGACTTCATGCAGCAAGGTATGCTTTTTCAGCGCCGCCTCATCCACGGTGATGCCCAGGCCCGGCCCCGCGGGCACATTGACGTGCCCATCCTTCACCACGAAATCCGTCACCGGCACCAGCGGATCCGGGCCGATGGTGTTCAATCCGAAGACAAACTCCGCCGCGCCCATCATGTGCCGAGCCGGCGTGCTGGCGTAAAAATGCGCGCCGGCGGCCGCTTCTAGCTGGCACTGCACGGCCAGTCCGCCGCAGTTCAACTGAATGTTGGACGCCTGCGCGACGGCAGCGATTTTTTTCGCCGGTGTGAGGCCGCCGATTTTGTAGAGCTTGACGCAAAATGCATCGGCGGCGCGCGCTTCGGCGATGGCGAACGCATCCTGCAACGTGAACAACGCCTCGTCGGCCATCACCGGGATGCCCATTGCCTGGCGGCGGATTTCGGCCATGCCCGCGAGATCGCGCCGCTCAATGGGCTGCTCGATATAGCCCAGATCAAACTCGCGCAGCGCATGCACCGCGCTTAAGCTATCCGCCATGCTCCAGCCGGTGTTGGGGTCCACGCCAATCACCACGTCATCGCCCACCGCGCGGCGCACGGCCTCGAAGTGTTTCACATCCTGCCGCCAGCCGCGGCGATCCGCCGCCTTGATGCAGAGCACCTTGATGCCGAATTCATCGACAGCACGCTTGGCCTCGTTAACGATGGTCTGCACGTCATTCGCCAGACTCACCGACCATTCCAGCGGAATGCGCGGCTGACACGCGCCGCCGATCAACTGGTGAACCGGTACGTTCAGCGCCTTGCCCATCGCGTCGTGCAGCGCGATGTCGAGCGCGGCGCGCGCGCACGGGTTGCCCGCCAACCGCAGGTCGAACATTTCGTTGGCCGATTCGATGTCGAAGACGGATTTGCCGATGAGGTTCCTGCCGTAAATCTCTTTGATCGCGGCCACCATGCCGTGCGTGGTGTCGGCCAAAAAATGCCCCGGCGTAATCGGACGTATCTGCCCGAAGCCGACCACGCCTTCGGCAAAAATTTTCACCAACACCGGCTTGCCGAGAATCTGATCGGCGGGGCCGGTATCGTACGCGCCGCTGGAAAAAATGCGCCGCACCCGCACCGGCAGCTCGGTGACAAAAATCTCTATGCGCTCTATTTTCATAAGCATTTGTTTTTAAACAACTTTTTAAAAACTCAAAACCTTTGACACAGATGAACGCAGATTAACCCCACCGATAGGTGGCAGGGAAGGACTCTCGCCCTCCCCGCCCTCCGAACCGTGTGTGCGGTTTTCCCGCACACGGCTCTCCAGTGGGTGGTTTCCTCATCGGTATTGGCTTGCCAGAGCATGAGCCTCGGTCATCGTGAATAGTACCAACTCAGCAAAGCATCCATTGGGCCAGCGTTTATGGTCGGCGGGCGTGCCTCCAGTTCCGGGCCGCTTCTGCTGCTTGCGCCGCAGGGATCGCAACCTTCGCCGGATGAAGCCGTCCATTCCACTGTACGTCCACGGATGTGCGTGTTTGAAATACTCATACCAACCTCTGAGCATCGGGTTCAGTTTCGGCGTCCAGCGCTCTACGCCCTTGACGATGTCTTGATGCAGAAATGTTTCGATCAACTGAAGTATCCGGCCATCGCTCACCCGTTCACTCACCCGTGCCATCCGGCCAGTGGCTCGTAACTCCCCGCTTACTGCGCCCTACCTTCCCGTCGTTCCGTCTCCAACCACGCCGTGCGCCCCGCTACCGCTTTCTGCCACTATAGCGTATCGGGCTACTTCCGGGCTTCGCCATGGAATCGCAGGCTCGCCGCAACACTACGCCGAATCGAGTTCGTTATCCTACGGACCGACAGTTCGCCTCCGGTTGCTCTCCACCCCGCCTCGCGGCGACGCAGTTACCTTCGGCTACGGAGCTGTGGCACACTCCGACACGGACTTGCACCGTGCTGATTTGACGCCATCACGGGCGCACGCTTCCCGCCTGCGCGGGAATGACGCGCCGGTGGGGTAATCGGTGTTCATCCGCGTAAATCCGCAACATCTGCGTCTAATTTTTTCGTTTCCCTGTAACGGAGGTTTCATTTGAAAGCAGCTAAAAAACCAGCCGCGCCAACGTGGCCGCTGGACATCTACAACGTATTCAAAAAGGCCGGCATCCGGCAGATTGCCTATGTGCCCGACGCCGGACACACGCAGCTCATCAAGAGTTGTCACGCGGATAAAGCCATGCGCGCTATTTCGCTCACCACCGAGGAAGAAGGCGTCGCCATGCTCGCCGGCTCGTGGCTGGGCGGGGATCGCGGCGCGCTGCTGATGCAAAGCTCCGGCGTGGGCAACTGCATCAATATGCTGGGCACCATCCGCGAGTGCCGCTTTCCGCTGCTCACACTCGTGACCATGCGCGGCGAGTGGGGCGAATTTAATCCCTGGCAATTGCCGATGGGGCAATGCACCGCCAAGGTGCTCGACGACGTGGGCGTGGTCAAGCAACACGTCAACGATGCCGCGCTGGTGGGCGAAACCGTGTTCGCCGCCGCGATGATGGCATTTCAAACCTGCCGCCCGGTGGCGGTGCTGATCGGCCAACGCGTAGTCGGATTCAAGGACTGGAGCAAATAACATGGCGAACACAAAATCATCCACGAAATCCACGCTCGACCGTCGCGTCGCGGTCAAAACCATACTGGCCGAACGCGGCGACACGCTGCTCGTCACCGGCCTCGGCTCATCGTGTTACGACGCGGGCACGCTGGATCACCCGAACAATTACTACCTGTGGGGCGGCATGGGCGGCGCAGCCATGATCGGCGTCGGCCTCGCCATCGCGCAACCCAAGCGCCGCGTGCTGGTCATCACCGGCGACGGCGAAATGCTGATGGGCATGGGTTCATTAGCCACCATCGGCGCCGAAAAAATCCGCAACCTCGCCATCGTCGTCATCGACAACGAGCTTTACAGCGAAACCGGCATGCAACCCACCCACACCAGCCGCGGCGTTGATCTGGCAGGCGTGGCCAAGGCTTCCAGCTTTGTGACGACGGGCACGGTCTCTACGCTGGCGGAGGTGAAAACGTGGATACCCGCGCTTTACAACACACCGGGGCCGGTGTTTCTCGACATCAAGGTGAATGCCAATCGTTATCCGTTGTCGATTCGCTTGCGCGACGGCGTGCATATCAAGAACCGCTTTCGCGAGGCGCTGCTGGGATCGGCGGCCTTCGATTGAGGTATGAAAAAATACACCGCGCGCGGGTTAAAGCACGCGCGGCAATTACGTAATACATGGACCGACACCGAGCTGCGACTGTGGCAGGCGCTACGCAACCGCGGTGTCGGAAAACATAAGTTCCGACGGCAACATCCGGTCGGGCCTTATGTGGTTGATTTTGTTTGCCTTGAGCAAGGGTTGATTGTTGAGGTGGATGGAAGCCAGCACGCGGATCAAGCTGAATACGATGCCGCGCGCACCATCTATCTTGAAGCGCAGGGTTTCCGCGTGCTGCGGTTTTGGGATAATGATGTTTTGTTGCAGACCGATGCGGTTATGCAGGTGATTTTTGATTCGCTGACTGGCCCCTCACCCTAACCCTCTCCCCGCAAGCGGGGCGAGGGGACTTCTTTGGATTTTCCACGAATATCGGGATTCACAAAGTCATTCCCTCGCCCCGTTCTTACGGGGAGAGGGATAGGGTGAGGGGCGGTGACTCAACCAACAGAGCCATCATTCCCGCGACGGTGGAAATGACGTGGAGAGAATTTCTTAACAGGAGTAACCAATGTACGTAGCCAACGCCAAACGTCTCACCCTCGCCGGCGCACGACAAATGATGTCCACCGCCATGGGCATTGCCGAAAAAGAAAACATTCCCATTGCCGTCGCGATTTCCGACGCAGGCGGCAATTTGATCGCGATGGAGCGCATGGACGGCGGACGCTTTCACACCGTGCATTCCTCCACTACCAAAGCCATCTGCGCGGCGTCGAACAAGCGCCCCACCACCGCCAAGGGCGCGCAGGGTCAGGCGCTCGACACCATCCACGCCATCGGCTTGGCGCTTGCCGCCGGCCCCGGACGCTGGACCGCCACCGAAGGCGGCTACCCGATCATCGTCGAGGGCGAATGCATCGGCGGCATCGGCGTGTCGGGCGGCACCTGGGAATTTGATGATCGCGTGGCGCGCACCGCGCTGGAATCGATCGGTGCGGGCCATCAGATAGATGACAAATAACCCTTTAAAAACAGATAGTTAAAAATTATGACTTTTAAACCCGTCAACGTCGCCTGCCTCGGCATGGGCTGGTGGTCGGACGTGCTCGCCGACGCGATAAAAAAAACCGATAAGATCAATATCGTGTCGTGCTACACGCGCTCGGAAGAAAAGCGCAACGCCTTCGCGAAAAAATATGCTTGTGCCGCCGCACCCAGTTACGCAGCGATTCTTAACGATAAAAATATCGACGCCATCATCAACACCACGCCCAACAGCGTGCATCGCGAAACCACCGTCGCGGCGGCGCAAGCGGGCAAACATGTGTTTCTCGACAAGCCGATTGCTAACACCGTCGCCGATGGCCGCGCGCTGACCGAAGCGTGCCGCAAGGCGGGCGTGGTGCTGGGCATGGGTTACCAGCGGCGGCGCGAAGGCCAGTTTCTCTGGATCAAACAGCAAATCGATGCCGGCCTCTTCGGCAAACTGGTCAACGCCGAAAGCAATATCAGCCGTGATCGCTTGGGCAAAATCGATTTGAGTTCGTGGCGCTATCAGGCGGCGGGCATGCCCGGCGGGGTGATGCTGCAAATCGGCATCCACTACGTTGATGTGCTCACCTATCTGATGGGGCCGGTGAAAGCGGTCAGCGGGCGCAGCGCGCAACTGGTGCTGCCCGGCGACAACCCCGACGTGGCGAGCCTGATCCTCGAACACGACAACGGCGCGCTGTCCACGGTGAACGCCAGTTACGCTTCGGCCTCTGAGTATTACCTGATGAACATCTACGGCAAGGACGCCAGTGCGTACTACGACTTGCACACGGGCCTGCGCTGGATGAAGCGCGGTGAAGACAAACCCACGTCCGTGACCGCGCCGAAGATCGACACCTTCGTCGATCAACTGGAAGAATTCGCCGCCGCCGTGCGCGGGCAAGGCGCGCCGGAAGTCGATGGCGAAAAAGCCACGCTGTCGCTCGCGGTGATGCGCGCGGGCATACGCTCGGCGCAACTTGGCAGGCGCGTTGAAATTGCCGAGATTTTAGGAGATCCGAATGCCTGATTCTCTCCGTAGGATGGGTGAAACCCATCACAAAACACCTCTCGGTCGATGGGTTTCACCCATCCTACAACTGCAACGACTTGCTTTGCTCGCCACGACGTTCATTGCGCCGTCAATCCACGCTCAGGAAGCCCCCTACCCCAAACGCACCAACATCGATATGACCGTACTGTTTCCCGCTGGCTCGTCCGCCGATGTCACCGCGCGCCTGCTCGCGCAGGGCATGTCGAAAGGACTCAGTGCGAATGTGATCGTGGTCAATCGCCCCGGCGCGGGCGGCGCTATCGGCTACAAATATGTCGCCGGACGCAACGCCGACGGCTACGCGATGGTGTGGAACTCCAATTCGGTTTCCACCACTTACCATTCGGGGCAGATGGCCATCGACTACAAAGCCTTCGATCCGGTGGCGCGCGTACTGATCGAAACACCGTTGATCGCCGTGCGCGCCGGCGCGAAATGGAAAACCTTCACTGAACTTCTCTCCGACATGAAAGCGCAGCCCGGCAAAATCACCGTCGCCAACTCCGGCATCGGCAGCCACACGCATATCACCAGCGTGGCCTTATTCAAGACCGCGGGGGTTGAAGCGAACGACGTACCCTACGCCGCCGCGCAAGTCGTGCCCGCGCTGATGGGCGGCCATGTGGATGTGCTGGTATTGCTGCCCGGCGCGATTGCCGGGCAATTAAAAGCCGGCACGGTACGCATCCTCACGGTGGTGTCCGCGCAGCGCGACGCTCTGCTGCCCGACGTGCCCACCGCGCAGGAGCTCGGCCACAAGGTCGCGCTCGACGCATGGCGCGGCGTTGCCGTGCCCAAGGGCACGCCCAAGACTGTGATCGCGATGCTGGAAAATGCGATACGACAAACCGTGCAGAGCGCGGAATTTGTCAGCGCCAGCGAAAAATTATTCGTCAAACCTGCATTCATGCCCGCCGCTGAATTCGGCGCACTGATCGCGAAGGAAGACGCAGAACTGGCGAAACTCATGCAACTGATCGGTCTGAAAAAATGAATATTCCCAACTGGCGCTGGCCCGGCAATAAACCAATCGCCGTCTGCCTCAACGTCTGCCTCGAAGCCTGGTCCGACGGCAAAGCCCCCGGCATCAGCCCCATGGGCAACCCCCTGCCGCCGGGCGTGCTGGACAACACCGCGATCTCGTGGGCTGAGTACGGGCCGCGGCGCGGCATCTATCGCCTGCTCGACGGTTTCGCGAAACACGGCGTCAAGGCCAGCATCATGACCAACGCCATCATCGCCGAGCGCCACCCGGATGCGGTCAAGGCGTGCGCCGCCGCGGGCCACGAAATCGTAGCGCACTCCTACGCGATGGACGTGATGCCGGTGATGATGAAAGAAGACGAAGAACGCGCCAACATCAAACGCTGCACCGATCTGCTGCAACACGTATCGGGCAAATCGGTCAAAGGCTGGCTCTCGCCGCGCGCCACACCCAGCGCGAATACTGCACGGCTGCTCACCGCAGCAGGCTACGTGTGGTACGGCGACACGCTCGCCGATGATCTGCCGTGGATCGAAACCGGCAACGGCCGCAACATCGTGGCGATTCCGCTGTCCACGGATGTGAACGACATGCGCTCGATGAAAGACGGCGCACCCGTGAATTCCATCGTCAGCACCTTCGAGGAGCAACTGATGCGTCTGCGCGAATCCGAGACTGGCCCGGCGCAGGTGGACTGCACGGTACACGCGCACATCTTCGGCCGCCCGCACGGCGCGTATTATTTCGAACGCGTGGTGGAACTGGCAGCCGAGTCACCGGATGTGTGGGTGGCGACGCGGTTGCAGATTGCGCAGCACATCATGAACCTTTGACCCGGGACCCAAGACATGAAAATCCTTGCTACAACAATTCTGCTTTTGCTCGCAGGTGCGACACATGCCCAAAACTATCCTGCCAAGCCCATCCGCCTTGTAGCCCCCGTGCCGCCGGGCGGCATACTCGACGTGGTCGGGCGTATCGTCGCGCAGAAGATGACCGAGCAGACCGGGCAAAACACGATCGTCGATAACCGCCCCGGCGGACTCACCAACGTGGGTACCGAGTTCGTGGCGCGCAGCCCCGGCGACGGCTACACACTGGTGCTGCAATCCCTGCCGATGGTGGTGAATCCGGTGGTGTTGGGAAAAATGCCCTACGACTACGAGAAAGACCTTTCGCCGGTGACGCTGATCGTGACCTCGCCGTATCTTTTCGTGGTGCATCCTTCCGTGCCCGCGCGCTCGGTGAAGGAGTTGATTGCCACCGCGCGCGCGCAGCCGGGTAAGGTCACGTATTCGTCGGCGGGCAACGCCAGCAATTTGCATATCGCGGTGGAGTACTTCAACGTGCTCGCCGGCGTGAAAATGCTGCACATTCCGTATAAGGGCGGCGGCCCGGCATTGACCGCGGTGCTCGGCGGCGAGGCCGATCTTTCGGTGCTCGCGGTGAGCGCGGTGATGCCCTACGTCAGCGCGGGCCGCATGCGCGTGCTCGGCATCACGAGCCCCAAACGCATGGCAACGCTGCCGCAGATTCCCACCATCGCCGAATCCGGCGTACCAGGCTATGAATTCGCGGCGTGGGCCGGCGTGCTTGCCCCTTCGTCCACGTCGGCCGCGTTGATCAACACCGTCAACGGCGTAATCGTCAAAGCCGCGCGTGCGCCCGATATCGTCGAACGCTTCACCAGGGATGCGACCGAAGTCGCGGCGAATTCGCCCGCCGAGTTTCGCACCTTCATTCAAGCCGAAGCGAAACGCTGGGCGCGCGTGGTGAGGGAATCCGGCATGAAGGCGGAATGAATTAAGTTTTGTTCTGAAATATATTTTCAGATTAGATCAACGCCATTCTCAATAGGCAGCACACAAATTATTCTGTGAACTGAGATGCCCCTTGTCCGCGGCTTTTTTGTACCAGCCGATGGCGGCCTGCTTGTCCATCGCCACGCCCAGCGCCCAATCATTGCGGCCATGCGGGAGTATGGCCGCGCTCCGTAAACGCACCCGAGTATCGGTTGCGTTGCGGTATGATCGCGCTTCACCGCGATCTCATTCATCTTTCCCCGCTAAATGAAAATATCAGAATACCTGCTGCAAACACTAGAGGCCAACGGCGTCTCGCATATCTTCGGCAACCCCGGCACCACCGAGTTGCCGCTGGTCAAAGCGTGCGAGCAACGCAAAAAATTGAAGTATGTCGTCGCGTTGTCGGAAGTCAGCGCGGTGCCGATGGCCGATGGCTACGCACGCGCGACGCGTTCGCTCGGCGTGGTCAATCTGCATGTGGCGCCGGGCCTGGGCAACGGCATGGGCACGCTTTACACCGCAGGCATCGCGGGCACGCCGCTGCTGGTGCTGGTCGGCGGACAAGACCGCCGCTTTTTGCACACCAACCCGATTTTGTGGGGGCCGGTGGAAAAAATGGCGGGCGCGGTGTGCAAGGCAGTGTTCACGCTCAACACCTCGTTTGACGCCGCCGCCAATATCCGCCGCGCGCTGCGTACGGCGATGACGCCGCCGTACGGCCCCGTGGCGCTGATCTGCCCGCCGGATTTGCTGGAAACCGATATCGCCGCCAGGCCCGCCGCCGTCACCGCGACCGCGCTCGCCTCGCTGGATAAAAATCAGGTCGCGGCCTATTCGACATTTCTGGCGACATCGAAAAAACCCGCGATCATCGCCGCGGAAGATGTGCATTGGGACCATGCCAGCGCCGAACTCGAAGCACTCGCCGCCGCGCTCGGCGCGCCCGTTTACGCCGCGCCGTACACCGGTGTCTTGCCGGTGGCCTCGTCGTCGCCGTGCTACGCGGGCTATCTGCCGCCGAGCTTGAAACAAGTCGCCGATAGACTCGCTGCGCACGACGCACTGCTGTTCGTCGGCGGCCGCGGCCTGCGCAACACGCTCTACAGCGAGGCCGATCTGCCGCAGCGCAAAGCGTGGCTCGGCCACGATGCCTCGGCGATGGCGCCGGGCGGTGACGAGGGCGAATACGTGCTGGCGACGGTAACGAATCTGAAATCCGCGCTCGCGGCCATCACCAAAACCCTCACCGCCGGCCGGCGTAAAAGCAAACCCGCGCGCGCTGCACTCGCCCTACCCGCGCGCAACACGCGCGTGTTGCATCCGACGCGGGCAATCCACGCGCTGCTCGAAAAGTACGCACACGCCCTTTGGGTCGATGAATCGGGCCTCTCCACCTCGGACGTGCGCCAGTGGATGTCGTTAAAGGCCGGCGAGTATTTCATCAACGGCAGCGGCGGCATCGGCTGGGGGCTGGCGGCATCGGTGGGTGCGGCCATCGGTCAGAACAAGCGTCAGATCGTTGCCGTGATCGGCGACGGCTCGGCGCTGTATGCCTCCGAGGCGCTGTGGAGCGCTGGCCATCAGGGCACGAAAATCCTGCTGGTAATTTTAGCCAACCGCCGCTATGCCACGCTGAACGCCGCCGCCTCCAAACTCGCGGGCGGGCCGTTGAAATCGTTCACCATCGAACCGCCGGTGATCGATTTCAGCGGGTTGGCGAAGCTCTATGATCTGCGCTATCTCGCGGCGTCAAACGAATCGCAGATGGACGCCGCGCTCGCGCAACTCGGCGGCACGCTTAAACACAACACACTGCTGGAATTGAAACTGGATCCCGCTCTGTTGCCTTTGACGGCCTCGCGGCATTTTTAAAGCTGGGTCAATTCACGCCGCGCGCCAACTCCCGGCAGCGTCAGCGGCTTCAAACTCACGCACCGCCGCCGCAAGGCGCTCGATATCGCGCTCGTTCATGCCCTCGTGCGCCGGCAGATAGCACTGTTGCTCAAGTGCGCTTTGCGCGGCGCTGGCGCGTGCATCGCCCCGCGTCGCGGCTACCACCGCCATACTCGACGCACCGCGCGTGGCGTCGAAACCCCGCGTCCGCAAGTGGGCAATCAGCGCATCCGCGTGCGGATGCAGCACCGGAAACACCCAGTGCGAATGCCATGACGCCATCGCGCCGGGCCGTTGCACGGACGGCAGCAGCGCCGCCAATTGCCGCGCGCTTGCGCCGCGGCGCGCCACCGACGGTTGGGAACCCTGCGCGATGCGACGGCGCATGAGTGCCAGCAAAGGCATCGAAGGACGGCGGCGTATTCCCGCCAATAAATCACCGCCGGCGAAACCACGCATCGCGGACGCCAGCACGCGATCGTGATCCATGCCGAACAACTTTAACGCGTTGACGAACAGGGTGTAGCACGGGCGATAGCCCAGCAACACGAACAAGACATATTTGAGCAGCCGTGCGACATACGCGGCTCGCGATTGCAGCGGCCACGCCGACGTGGCGGCACGAACCCGGTCACGCAGCGCCGTATCGCGAAACGTCATGATCGCGCCGCCCAATGCCGAGGCGGTCTTGATGGGGCCGAAGCTGAACAGGCACACGTCGCTCACGATATCGCCGCGCCAGCCGTCACCGGTGTAGGCCTGCGCGCCGTCCTCGATCAACAATAGATTGTGCTTGCGGCAGAACTGCACTACCGCCTGCATCGGCATGCGGCTGCCGTAGAGATGCGCCACCAGCACCGCGCGCGTGTGCGGCGTGAGTGCGCGTTCCAGGGCGGCGCGCGAAACCGCCAGTGTTTGAGTATCGATGTCGACCGGCGCCGCGGCCAGCCCATGCGCCTCGATAATGCGCGCTATGTCGCGGATGGTGACGGCGGAGACCAGCACTTCACTGCCGGCGGGCAGTTGCAACACGCCGAGCAGCGCATCGAACCCGCTACGCACCGACAGGCACGCCAGATTGCCGCGGGCGGTGCGCCAGGCCGACTCCACCCGCGCGGCGGCGCGCCCGTTATCCCCCGGCATGCAACACGCGCCCATGCCGGCCAGCAGGTCAGCCCACCCGATATCGATGCGCTTGCGGGGGATCATGCCGTGTATGCACTACAGGGCGCGACGAGGTTTCCCTCATCCCCTACCCTTCTCCCGGCGGGAGAAGGGAGAAGGGAGATACCGGCAAAAATGAATTGATATTCATTTTTGCGGATATCAAACCGGTGGCGTCCAATCCGGCGGCTGCGTTTTGACGAAGGCGGGCCGTGCGGCGATGGTGGCATGCCAGGCTTTGAGCTTGGGCGCGGTGGCGCGCCAGTCATGCGGGTAACGAAAATCAACATATTGCAGCGCCACGCCCATGATCAGATCAGCAAGGCTGTAACGCGTGCCGACGAGGAATTCGCCGCCGTTGAAAATGGTTTCCGCCAGCGCGATGGCGCGGTGAATGCGGCCTTCTTCGCGCTCCATTTTGTCGCGCAACTGGTGTTCCGGCGGACGGCGGGTTTCAAAAATGCGCTGAATCGCGGCATCGATGATGCCGTTGCCCAGCGCCTGCCAGCGTTGCGCCTCCCAATAGCCCACCGGATCGCGCGGGGTAAACGAGCGGCCATCGACATGATCGAGAAAATGCACGATCAGCACCGATTCAAAAATATAGTCGTTGGGCGCGATCTCCAGCGCAGGCACCTTGGAAAGGGGATTTTTACTGATGATCGGGCTGTTTTCCGCCCATGGATCTTCGATAACGAACTCCACCGGCAGGGCTTTTTCTTCGATCAACACGCGCGCCTTGCGCACATACGGTGAGGTCGGCGATCCAAACAGCTTCATAGTGACTCCCTTGAATACAAATGAGTGGTAAAGCGCTATTCTACTCCTGCGAAGCGGCCCCGGCTTTCCCTATTGCCCTATACCGCGCTCTTTCCGTGAAAGCGGAAATTCGCTACGATGCCCCATCGGCAACACCACGCACAGCGCAAGGATTCCCCCATGATGACCATTACCCGCATCGGCAAGCACCTCGGCGCCGAAATTTCAGGCGTCGATCTGTCGCAACCACTGGACGACAACACTTTCGCGCAAGTCGCCGACGCATTTTTCGACAACGAAGTGGTGTTTTTTCGCAATCAACACATCACCGCCGCACAGCAGATTGCTTTCACCCGGCGCTTCGGTACGCTGGAAGCGCATGTGCGCAAGGAAGCGCGCCTCGGCGGCCACGATGAAATTTTCGTGCTGTCGAACAAACTCGACGCCGACGGGCGTGCTATCGGCGCGCAGGATGCGGGGCGTTACTGGCACAGCGATCTGTCGTACAAACGCGAGCCGAGCATGCTCTCCGCACTGTATGCGGTGGAAGTGCCGGTAAAAAACGGCGTGGCGCTGGGCAATACCTACTTTGCCAGCAGCACCGCCGCCTACGCCGCGCTGCCGCCGGCGATGCAGCAGCGTCTGCTGAAAATGCGCAACGTTCACAGTTACCGCGAATACCGTCTGAAAAACTACGCCGCGCAACAGGAAGACGAACGCCGCGGCATCCGCACCGTGCAGGAACACGCCCCCACGCCCGAACAACTCGCCAGCGTGCCCGATACCGAAATGGACGTGGTGCGCGAGCACCCGGTGACCAAACGCCGCGGCCTGTTCATCAACGAGGGCCATACCGCCTGTCTCACCGGCATGACCCGCGCCGAGAGCGACGCCGAACTCGCCAAACTGTACGCGCACATCACGCAGCCGGAATTTGTCTACGCGCACCATTGGCGCGTGGGCGACCTCTTGATGTGGGACAACATCGCCGTGCAGCACAAGGCAACTTTCGACTACGACCCGCTGCCGCGACTGATGTACCGCACCACCGTGCGCGGCCCGGCCGTTACTTGATCGGAGCTGACATGGCTGACGCCAATGGCCTGATTACCGTCCGGCTGCACCCCAGCGAGCCGGCATACGACGGCGAATTCAACGACTGGTACAACCTTGAGCACGTGCCGCAGGTCACTGCCCTGCCCGGCTTTGTGCGCACGCGGCGCTACTACTGCGAGAAGTCCGATATCCGCTATCTCGCGTGGTACGAAACCGCCGATGAAACCGTCGAAGCCGACGCGCACTTTCAAAGCATCGTCGCGAGTCCCACGCCGTGGTCGCAACGCATGCGCGGCATTTACGGCGAGCATCGCGAGCGCATGAATTTCAGGCTGATGTGCGACGTGGCGAATGCCGCGGCCTCGCTCCATGAGCTACACGAGGCGGGCGCGCCATGGATCTACATCGTGCATACCGACATTCCCGCTCACATCATCGATGACTACAACGCCTGGTACGACCGCGAACACCTTCCGCGCTGCGCCAACATACCCGGCGTGCTGCGCGCGCGGCGTTATGCGGCGGCGGCCTGCACCTCCGGCACGGTGGCGCCGCGCTACCTGACCGCCTACGAAATGACCGGCCCCGATGTTTGGGAAAGCCCCGCCGCGCAAGTCGCGCGCAAAACGCCGTGGACGGAAAAAATGCGCTCGCTGTTCAGCAACACGCGGCGCGCGCTGTATCAATTGGTGGCGCCCAACGTCACGCATGAGCAGGCGGTCGGCATGCAGCGGCCCGCGGTTAAGTGAATGATGAATCCGCAAGCCGACCTGATCCTCACCCGCATCGACGACCGCGGCGATGCTGGACATATCGCGTATCTCACCATCAACAACCCCGCGCGACGCAACGCGCTGGGCATGGCGGGCAAGCGCGCTATCGCCGAAACGTTCGACAAGCTCGCACGGGACGACACGCTGCGCGCCGCCGTCATCACCGGCGCGGGTGATAAATCGTTTATCGCGGGCGCGGACATTCATGAAATGAAAGACCTCACGCCCGAAGAGGCCGAGGTCGAGCACACGCTCACGCATGTGGCGAACGAAGCCATACGCGCGTTTCCGGTGCCGGTGATCGCGCGCATCAATGGCTATTGCCTCGGCTTCGGCATGGAGCTTGCCGCCGCGTGCGATCTGCGCGTGGGCGCCGACACCGCCAAATTCGGCATGCCCGAAGTGCGCGTCGGCATTCCGTCGGGCATGGAGGCCGTGCTGCTGCCCAAGCTGATCGGCTGGGGCAAGGCCGCCGAGCTGGTGTACACCGGCGATATCATCGACGCAGCGGAAGCCTGGCGCATCGGTTTTTTGCAAAAGCTCGTGCCGGCGCATGAACTCGACGCCGCCGTGGAGCAATGGATCGCCTCGATACTACGCGGCGGCAAGCGCGTGATGCGTCTGCAAAAAACACTGTTGCGCGATTGGGAGCGCCTGTCCATCGAAGACGGCATCCAGGCCGGCATTCGCGCGTGCGTCGAATCGCGCCGCACCGACGAACCCAAACGCATGATGCAAGCCTTCATCGACCGCAAATCGAAAACTATTAAATAATCAATAAAAACAAATAGTTACATTATTATCGAAGAGGCTGCCAAATCATGCCGAGAATCCCATCACCCTTGACCATCGCCGCCGCGGCAATGGCGCTGTGCGCGCCGCACATCGCCCACGCGCAGCCAGCCGCGACAGGCACGGGACAGGCCTACCCCGTGCGCACCGTACGCATCGTCGTGCCCACCGCGCCGGGCGGCGGCAGTGACACGCAGGCGCGATTGATCGGCAAGCGCTTTACCGAAAGCATGGGGCAGCCGTTCGTAGTGGACAATCGCCCCGGTGCGTCGGGCATGATCGGCGCGGAGTTCGCGGTGCGCGCGCCTGCCGACGGCTATACCCTGCTGTTCGCCACCGCGCTCCTGGCGACCAATACCATCATGTTCAAGAAGGCGCCGTTTGATCCGCTACGCGATCTCGCGGCGATCAGCCAGATTTCATTCGCGGCGCAGTATTTGATGTTGCATCCCAGCGTGCCCGCGCGCACGGTGCAGGAGTTCGTTGCGCTGGCGAAAAAAACCCCCGGCAAGTTAAACGCAGGCTCCAGCGGCAACGGTTCCGCCAACCATCTGGCGATAGAAATGTTAAAGCAAGCGGCGGGCATCAGCGTCACCCACATTCCGTATCGCAGCGGCGCGCCGTCAATCGCCGCGTTGATCGGCGGCGAAACCGACTTCACTTTCAGCGGCGCGGTGACCGCGCTGCCGCACGTGCGCTCGGGCAAGGTGCGCGCGCTGGCGGTGACATCGAGCAAGCGCACCACCGCCGCGCCGCATCTGCCGACGCTGGATTCGATTTATCCCGGCTACGATTCAGCGAACTGGTATGCCTTGTTCGTGCCGGCGGGCACGCCCGCAAGCGTGATCGGCAAACTGCACGCCGAAACCATCGCCGCGCTCACGGCGCCCGACGTACGCGAGTTCCTCAACCACGAAGGCGCCGAGTTGGTGGGCAGCACGCCGGCGGAACTGGCGGTCTACCTGCGGCGCGAGATCGAGCGCTACGGCAAGGTTATCCGCTCGGCCAATATAAAAGCAGAGTAAGGTAATGAAAATAGGGAACTATTCAGGTTCCTGCGGCGAACGCGGCTCGATTATTACTCAATTTTCAGCTTCGCATCGCGCACCACTTTCACCCAGTCGCCGTATTCTTTTTTCACCCGCGCGGCGAACACCGCGGGCGTACCGCCCGATGCCGCCATGCCCTGGGCTTCGAGCGTGTTTTTGATACCGCCGTCCTGCAAAATTTTATTCACCTCGGCATTGAGCCGCGCCACGATGGCGGGCGGCGTGCCTTTCGGGAGAAACATGCCGTAGTAAGTTCCGGTGTCGTAGCCCGGCAAGGTCTCGGCGATCGCCGGTAGGTTGGGCAAACTCGGCCAGCGTTTGGCGGTGGTCACGCCCAGGGCGCGCAGCCGGCCGCTGGTATAGAACTGTTGTGCGCCCAGCATGCCCGCGATCATGATTTGCGTTTGCCCGGCAATCAGTTCCGGCATGGCTATGCCGGTGCTCTTGTAGGGCACATGCACCATTTTCACCCCTGCCAAGTTGGCGAAAAGCTCCGTCGCCATGTGCGTCAATCCGCCGATCCCGGTGGAGGCAAAGATGAGTTTGCCCTGATTCACGCGCGCCAGCGCGACCAATTCCGCGGTCGACTTCGCGGGCAGCGAGGGATGCACCACCAGCACGTTGGGCGCGTAACCCAGCTCGACCACCGGGATCAGCGCATCGAACGGATCGTACGGCAGCTTATGCGTCGCCGCCGTGGCGGAAAAACTGCCGGAGACGCTCATCAGGGTGTAGCCGTCGGGCGGCGCTTTCGCCGTCAGCTCCATACCGATCGCCCCGCCCGCGCCGCCACGATTGTCGACCACGAATTGCTGGCCCAGCGCCTCGGATAATTTCTGCGACACCGGACGCGCGGTAAGATCAGCGCCGCCGCCGGGGCCGAAGGGCACGATCACCCGTACGGATTTTGCAGGCCAGGTTTGCGCCGCGGCGGTGGGCGCCACAAGCAACGCGGCACAAACCGCGACTGCGGAAGAAGTACCGCCCATGATTCGGCGCACGGCAAATGAATTATCCATAAGTATTTGTTTTTATTACATTATTTTAAATAACGATTAACCAGCCAACGCACAGTGTAGCGGAAATTTCTGCGCGACAATGCAGGCTTAATCACCACGCCGCAATCACCATGACCGACCCCACGCTGGGCTATTACGACACCGCCGATCTGCGCGAAGCCGCGCGCCGCCGTCTGCCGAAAGGTTTGTTCGAGTTCATGGATCGCGGCAACGACGATGAAGTCGCGATGCGGGACAATCGCGCCGCGCTCGACCGCATCAAGCTGCTCCCGCGGGTGCTGGTCGATGTCACCACGCGCGATCAGGCGATCACCTTGCTCGGCAAACCACAGCAGATGCCGGTGATCGTGGCACCCACCGGCTCCACGGGGCTGGCGTGGTATGAAGGCGAGATCGCACTGGCGCGCGCGGCGCGCGCGCACGGCGTGCCCTTCACGCTGGCGCTGGGTTCGATGACAAAACTGGAGCGCGTCGCCGCCGAAGCCGGGGGCACGCTGTGGTTTCAGTTTTACATGTGGCCGGATCGCGCGCAAACGCATCGCGTGATTGCGCGCGCCAGGGACGCCGGCTTTGAAGCACTGGTGTTCACCGTGGATACGCCGGTGGCGCCGGGGCGCGTATACAATTTGCGCAACGGCTTCACCATCCCCTTCAAGTTCACTGCCAAAAACGTGGTCGATGTGCTGACGCATCCGCGCTGGCTGTTCGGCGTGTGGGCGCGCTACATGCTCACCACCGGCACGCCGCGCTATCGGAACTTCCCCGACGAAACGCAAACCCGGATCACCGCGCTGCCGATGGGGCGCTCGACCAACTTCAGCCCCAGCATCACATGGGACGATGTGCGCGAGTTACGCAAACGGTGGCCGCACAAGTTGATTATCAAGGGCATACAGCATCCGCGCGATGCCGTGCTGGCGGCCGACTGCGGCGCCGATGCGGTGGTGATTTCCAATCACGGCGGGCGCGTGCTGGATGCCTCGCCCGCGCCGATACTGACGCTGCCGCGGGTGGTGGATGCCGTGGGCAAGCGCGTCACGGTGATCGTCGATAGCGGGTTCCGGCGCGGCAGCGACGTGATTAAGGCGCTGGCGCTGGGGGCCAATGCGGTGATGCTGGGGCGCGCGCCGTTGCACGGCACGGCGGCGGCCGGTGAAGCCGGCGCGAATCGCGCGCTACAAATTATTCGCGATGAAATCGACAGCGTGCTGGCGCTGACGGGCTGCACCCGCATCGATCAACTCAGTCGCGCGCATGTGGATTTGACGCCAATGCGCGATACTATGCACTGGGACTGAAACTGGGGAGGTGGCCTTGAAAAAATCATTATCCGCGACCGTGATCGTGTGTTCCGCCGCTTTGCTGACGGGGGCGGCATTTGCCGGCAGCGTGCAGGCGCAAGCGTATCCCCAGCGCCCGATACGCGCCGTGGTGCCGCTGGGCCCCGGTGGCGGCACCGACACGATTGGGCGGCTGGTCTCGGCCAAACTCAGCGAAGGGCTGGGCCAGCAGATCGTGGTCGATAATCGCGGCGGCGCCGGCGGCGTGGTGGGCACGGATATCGTGGCGAAAGCCGCACCCGATGGCTATACCATTCTGGTCGGCTCGATCACCACCAACGCGGTCAACCCCGCGCTCTACAAGAAGCTGCCCTACGACCACATCCGCGATTTCGCGCCGATATCGATGATCGGCACCATCCCCAATGTGCTGGTGGTTCACGCCGGCGTGCCGGCGAAAAGCATGAAGGAGTTCATCGCCTACGGCAAAGCCAATCCCGGCAAGATCAATTACGGCTCGTCCGGCATCGGCAGCGCGCCGCATTTGTCGATGGAATTGATCCGCAGCATGACGGGGGTCAGCATGGTGCATGTGCCGTACAAAGGCGCGGGTGCCGCGCTGGCGGATGTGCTCGGCGGGCAACTGCAAGCCCTGTGCTCCAGCCTGGCCGGCCTGCTGCCGCACATCAAATCGGGGCGCGTGCGCGCGTTGGGCGTGACCACCTCGCAACGCAACCCGCAACTGCCGGACGTGCCCACCATCGCGGAAGCCGCCCTTCCCGGTTACGAGGTGGTGATCTGGTACGCCTTGTTCGCCCCGGCACGCATACCCAGACCCATCCTCGCCCGGCTCAACGCCGAAACCGTCAAGGCATTGAACAGCGCGGATTTGAAAGAACGTCTGACGCTGCAAGGTCTGGACGTGGCGTCTTCCACCCCGGATGAATTACTTGCCTTCGTAAAATCCGAAACGGCCAAGTGGACGAAAGTGGCGAAAGACGCCGGGGTGCAACTGGAGTAAAGCCTGACCACGGGCCAAGCCGCCGATGGTCCGCTTGGCGTTGTTCAGTCTATTTGGCGATCTTGTAGGTCGCCAGATCGTAATCGTCACCC
>JANPOH010000559.1:0-9227 GCA_031427895.1 Betaproteobacteria bacterium | reverse complement strand
GCTCAATATACCGTGGCAATGCCGCGACAGCGGCGCGCGTGGTTCTCGGGGCTGTGGAGTGCGGCGCTTGATCCGCCGCGCATCCCAGGTTTAGAGACCCATTCTTTCTAATGAATAATCTCGGATTAAGCGTAATGAGCGATTGGGCGCCGCTGCGGATGTTCAGATAATTTTACGAATTTTGTTCAATAAAAACAAATAGTTGCATCGTATAATCGTTATATCGCCTTGCGCCCCGCCTGCAACTGTTTGGCGATAAACGCCTTCACCATATCCTGCGCGCGCGTGGTCGCCGCGCTTGGCTCGGCGACCCATTCATGGGTCGAACCTTCGTACAACTCGTATTGGCATTCGCCGCCCGCCGCGCGATAACTGGCGGAAAACTTTTCCTGTATCGGCGGAATCACATTGTCGTCCAAACCGCCTTGCATGATGAGCATCGGCGGCAACTCCACCTTTTCCTTGCGCTCGAGCATTTCCTGCGGGTTGCCTTCGTGGATGGATTCCCACGGATTAAAAAAGGTGGTGCTGTTTTTAATCATGTGATCGCGTTTCATTTTCTCGGCCTGCTGGAAGCGCGCGAACGGATCGCTGATCGGCGAGCGCGTGGCAACGTAGGCCCCGCGCGTGGTGATGCCGGGTGCGCCGGGCAGCGCAATCGCGTTGTAACGCGGATCATTCGGGCGCATGCCCAGCAACTGCGCCACATGGCCGCCGCTGGAACTGCCCAGCACGCCAAGCGTGGAGGCGTCGCCATTCCATTCAATCGCCTTTGATTTCAGCCAACGCACGCCGTAGCTCGCGTCCTGCGCGCACGCGGGGTAGGGCGCTTCCGGCGCCAGCGTCATGTCTATCGCCACCACCAGCACGCCGCTTTTCGCGATGGCTTCATCCATCGGCGCATTGGCGTTGCGGTCTTTGTTGTTCCATGCGCCGCCGTGCAGATCAAGCAACACCGGGAACGGCCCCGTTCCTTTATCACCCTGCGGTTGATAAATGCGTGCCATCAGCGTGCGCGAGGCGGTTTTGCGAAATTCCACTTCGCTGATTTTGATGTCGAATGTGGCGGCGGGGTTGTAGGTTGCGGTTGCGGTGGCGGTGGTCATGGGGCGGATTCCTCAAGGGTGTATGGATTCGAGCCTGCTTGAATATCGCTAATCCGCAGCAGTGTCAACCGCGCCGCGCCACTTTTCATCAAACGCGAGCCGGGCTACGCCTGTAATCCCCGCAACTTTGAAAGGAGGTGATCCCGTGATTGACCGAATAGGCACGACCCTGCTGGAGTGCGCACTCAACTCAACCCGCGGATCAACCCGCACGAAAGGACAGTTCGCTACCCGGTAGAGCTCGCGTGTCTGGAAGGTGGAAGGCGGAAGGTACAGGCGCCCCGTGGAGCGATACACGGGGCGTTTGTTTTCTGGGCGCCCGGTTTCATGATTAGGTTCGCAGGTTGCGCTCGTTGACGACTTTGCGCCATTTCGTGATCTCATCGCGCACGTAACGGGTGAAGGCATCCGGCGCCATCAATACGAGTTCGGCGCCCTGTTCGACCAGACGCGGCTTCATTTCCTCCGAGCCGAGGATGCGATTGATTTCCGTGTTGAGCCGCGCGACGACATCCGGCGGCGTTTTGGCGGGCGCGAGGATGCCCCACCACTGCGAGGCGGAGTAGCCGGGCAGGAACTCGGCGACCACGGGCAGTTCGGGCGCGAACGAGGAACGCTGGGCCGAGGTAAGGGCGAGCGCGCGCATGCGGCCTGTTTTCACGTGCGGCCATACCGCCGCCATGCTGGTAATCAGCAATTGCACATGGCCGCCCACGGCATCGACCACCGAGGGCGCGCCGCTTTTATAGGGCACGTGCACGATATTGATTTTCGCCGCCGCCGCGAACATTTCGCTGGCGAAATGCACGATGCTGCCGGAGCCCGCAGAAGCGTAGTGGATTTCTCCTGGCCGCGCGCGTGCGAGCGCGATCAGTTCCTTCACGCTTTTCGCCGGCAGCGACGGATGCACCGTCACCACCAGCGGCCCGTCGCCGATCATCGCCACGCCGGTGAGATCGTTCATCGGATCAAACGGCAGTTTGGTTTGCAATGCGGCGCTGCTGGTGTAGGTGCCCGTGGGCACCAGCAGCGTGTAGCCGTCGGGCGCCGCTTTTGCCACGATATCGGCGCCGATCATTTGCCCCGCGCCAGCGCGGTTTTCAACCACGATCGGCTGCCCCCAGCGCTCGCGCAGGCGCTCGCCGATCAGACGGCCCAGGATATCGTTGGAGCCGCCCGCCACCACGGGCACAACAAAGCGGATGGGCTTCGCCGGGTAAGCCTGTCCTGAGCCTGTCGAAGTGGACTGAGCGTAAAGCGGCGGGGCCGACGCGCCCGCCAGTGTCACGGCGTAAAGCAGTAGGGTCATGCGCATGACGAATTCCTGTGTAATTTACTGCGCGGTAATCCCCGCGGACTTGGTAACGCGCGCCCACTTGGCGATTTCCACCGCGATGAATTTCTCGAATTCCCGTGGCGAGGTGCCTTGTGGCAGCAGCCCTTCAGTGGACAGGCGTTTGTGCATGTCGGGCAGTTTGGCCACGGCGGCGACTTCGCGATGCAGCAGCGCCACCAGCGCCGGTGATAGCTTCGCCGGGCCGAACAACCCCTGCCAGCTTGAGCTTTCATAGCCCGGCACGCCGGCTTCCGACACCGTGGGTATTTCCGGCAGTGTGGGCCAGCGCTCCGGCGATGAGACGCCCAGCGCGCGCAGCCGCCCGCCGCGCACCAGCGGCAGCGTGCTCGACATGCTGCTGAAACTGAAATCGATTTCGCCGCCGACCAGCGCGGTCAGCGACGCGGGCGCGCCCTTGTAGGCGACATGCAGCACGTCGATGCCTGCCATCAGGCGAAAGAGTTCGCCGATCAGGTGCGATGCGCCGGCCGTACCCGACGAGCCGTAGGTGAGCTTGCCGGGACGCGCTTTCGCCGCGTTGACGAGATCGCGCACGGTGCGCGCAGGGTGGTTTTGCGTCACCACCAGGATGTTGTAGCCGATGCCCAGCAGCGAGATGGGTTTTACGTCGCGCTGCGTGTCGTAGGGCAGCTTGGTGAACAGGCTCGGATTGATGGCGTGCGCGGTGGGCGCGAGCAGCAGCGTGTGGCCGTCCGCGTGCGCGTGCGCCACCAGTTCGGTGGCAACGATGCCGGAGCCGCCGCCGCGGTTATCGATCACGATCTGCTGGCCGAGGCGTTCGGAGAGGCGCTGACCATACGCACGCGCCACCATGTCCGAGTTGCCGCCGGCGGTTTGCGCCACGATCAGGCGGATGGGCTTGGCGGGATATTTCGATGCGGCGTCGGGTTGCGCGGCGGCGGCGCCTGCCGTCAGCGCGCTCGCAAAAACAACAGTTTGTATAAAAGGCATCTGTAGTCGCGGCCTGGATTCGGCCTAAGCCGCGTATCCCGGGCCCACCCGATCCAGTCTTCTTAATAACGCCGCCCACAACAGCGCGCCGCCCGCGGCACGTCCGGTGGTGTTCACTTGCGCGCCGACCTGCATGGTGTGATCGACCACTTCCTTCGGCAGGTGATTCAGTTGCGCGTCGCCGCTCATTGCCGCCAACTGGAATTTGCATGCGCGTTCCAGGCGGTTCATGCGCGCGAACATTTCGCCCACCGTCGCGCCGATGGTGAGCGTGCCGTGATTGCGCAGAATCAGCATGGTGCCGGCGCCGAGGTCACGCACCAGCCGCTCGCGCTCGGTGAGATCGTGCGCAATGCCTTCATAATCGTGATAGCGCAATTCGTGGTAAGGCATCGCCAGCGCCATTTGCGTGAGCGGCAGCAAGCCCTGTTTTTGCGCCGACACGCCGACACCATCGCGCGTGTGACAATGCATCACCGCGTGCGCGGCGTGGCTGTGCATGTGAATCGCGCTGTGGATGCAAAAGCCGGCGAAGTTGATTTCGTACGGCGACTCGGAGAGTTTGTTGCCGTCGGTGTCACATTTAATCAGCGACGAGGCGGTGATTTCGTCGAACAGCAGGCCATACGGGTTAATCAGGAACTGATTGTCCGTGCCCGGCACGCGGCACGAGATATGCGTGCCCAGCATGTCCGACCACCCCATCATGTGGCACAGCCGGTAGGCGGCGGCAAGCTCCACGCGCGCGTCCCATTCGGCTTTGCTCATGCGGCTCGTGGCCGATTTGCCGCCTGACTTTGCAACACTGTGCAGGCGCGCGACGGTGGATTTTTTGGCGGCGGTTTTCATGGGCATGTTCTCCTTGAGAGGGTGAAGAGGCGGCATTATTGCATGCGGCGCGCGCGGAAAGCGCGTCGGTAGCGGCATAGCCACAGTGTGAAATATTGTTTAAAAACAAATAGTTACGTAGAGGTAACGCGACGCAGTGGAATCCACTATCATCGGTGCAAGCCACGCGCGGGTGCGACGTGGCGAGCCATTCATCCAACGAGTTAACCCAGGGAGTACCAACATGCTGTGGATCGTATCTTGCACCGACAAACCCAATACCGCCGCGATTCGTGATTCGGTATTGCAGCCGCACCGTGATTATCTGGGCAGCCAGAAAAAAATTCTCGTGCTCGCGGGCGCCACGCAAACCGACGACGGCGCCACCGCCATCGGCAGCTTGTTTGTGCTCAACGTCAACAGCCGCGCCGAAGCGAAAGCGTTTTCCGATGGCGACCCGTTCACGCAAAAAGGCGTGTTCGCGAATATCACCATCACGCGCATGCGCCGCGGGCAGTGGAATCCGGACGCGGCGGAAGGATCGTAAGCGTCTGCTTTCCGTGCTACAGGGCGGGTTGGGCTTCGCAGGCTCGGCGCCAACCTGCCGGTAATCTTTGCGCCGAGCGCCGAACGATGGCTACGTCGAATGCGACGAAAACGCCACCGTTCCCGCGCGGGCGTTTTCATCGGTCCTGACGTTGACCAGCGCCACCATGCCTTCGTCCACTTTTTTCTGTGCGCGCGCGAGCGCCGGGCCGATGTCCTCGGGCTTTTCGACGTATTCGCCGTAACAGCCCAGGCCTTCGGCCATTTTGTCGTAGCGCGTATAGCCCAAGTTGCGTCCGGTTTTTTCTTTTTTCGGATCGGCGGTCCAGCCGCCGTTAAGACTGATGACGACGAGTATTGGTATGTGGTGGCGCACGGCGGTGTCGAGTTCCATTGCGTTAAGACCAAACGAGCCGTCGCCATGAACGACGATCACTTGCTTGTCCGGGCACGCCACCTTTGCGCCCACGCCGAACGGCATGCCCACGCCCATCATGCCGAAGGGGCCCGAATTGAGCCGATGCGCCGGGGTGAAGGTCGGCATCGACTGGCGACCGTAGTTCAAAATTTCCTGCCCGTCCACCACCAGGATCGCGTCGCGCTGCATGAAGTTTTTCACTTCTTCGCACAGGCGCAGCGGATGGATCGGCGTTTGGTTCATCGCCATGCCGCCGCCGGTTTCGCCGCGTTTTTTCGTTTCGCCCGCGGCGAGCTTGTCGCGCCACGGCGCGTACTGCGCCGCATCGATGCGCCCCGGCATCGCTGCGAGAATCTGTTGCAACACGGCCTTGCAATCACCGACGATGCCGATATCCACCTTGCGCGGCGCGCTGGCGATTTCATCCGCATCAATGTCGATGCGTGCGATAGTGGCGCCGGCGGCAAAGCGCGGCGGCGCGGCGTGGCCGATGATGTAATTCATGCGCGTGCCGATCACCAGTATCAGATCGGCATCGCGAAACGCCGACGAACGCATGGTGAGAAACGACAACGGATGATCGTCGGGCAGCACGCCGCGGCCCTGCGGCGTGGTGTAAAACGGGATGCCGGCCTTCTCGACGAACGATTGCAATTCCGGCCAGGCCTGTGACCAGATCACGCCGCTGCCGGTGAGAATGATCGGTTTTTTTGCCTTGGCCAGCGCATCGATGAGTTGATTGACGCGCGCGGTTTCGCCCATCGGCCGCGCGTTTAACAGCGGGCGCCCGCTCAGGCTCCAATCGACTTCTTCTTCAGGCACTTTGCCATAAAGAATATCCGCGGGCATGTCGAGATACACCGGGCCGGGCTTGCCGCCCATGGCTTTTTGAAACGCCGCGTTGACTTGTTCGGGGATGCGCTTGATGTTGACCACGCGATCGACCCACTTGCAGCAGCCGCGCATGATCGCGACCTGATCGATTTCCTGAAACGTCTGCCGGCCGAATTGATGAATGGCGCTGGAGCCGCCGATGGCGACCACCGGCGCACAATCCATCAGCGCGTTGGCCATGCCGGTGGTCAGGTTGATAACGCCGGGGCCGCTGGCGGCCATGCATACGCCAGGCTTTTGCAACAAGCGGCTATACGCCTGAGCCGACAGCGCCGCCGCCTGCTCGTGGCGCACGTCGATCATGCGAATGCCTTCTTTGGCGCAGGCGGTCTCCGCGTGCTGCATCGGTCCGCCCATGATGAAGAACAGGTCTTTCGTGCCTTCGTTTTTCAGCGCCCTGCCCAGAATTTCGTTACCGGTAATATCCGCCATGATGATGTCTCCTTGAGTGTGCAGGTTGTCAGGCCGTGGTCACTTTATCGGCGGCGAGCGCAGCCAGTTGTTCGTCGCTCATGCCGAGCCAATCCTTGAGCACTTCGCTGGTGTTTTGTCCGAGCAGCGGGGCGGGCGTGACCTTCGCCACGTCGCCGTTCATGCGTACGGGCCAGGTCAGCGCCTTGAACGCGCCGAAGCCGGGATGCTGTATCGTTTGCATGATTTTGCGATTCTCGAAATCCGGGTCGTTCAGCAAATCAAGCGTATCGCGCACCGCGCCTGCGGGGATGCCGGCCGCGCCCACGAGTTCCATAGCCTCGTACTTGGTGTGCTTGCGGGTCCATTCGGCGATGACGGCGTCGAGCTCCGCTTCGTTGTCGACGCGCGCCTCGCGCGTGTCGAATTTCGCATTGCCGAGCAAATCGGTGCGCCCGATCACCTCCAGCAGCTTCGGCCAGTGCGTGGGGTTGGCACGGCTGGTGTAGATGTAAACGTAATCGTTCGGCCCGCCCGGCTTGCAGGGGTAAATATCCGACGGCGGGTTGTTGCCGCTGACGGATTTTGACGCCACGCGCGGCGTGGCCTTGCCGGATTTGGCGGTCATGCCCAGCGAGTTGCGGATGTAGTGCAGGATCGCATCCTGCATGCCGACATTGAGCCGTGCGCCCTTGCCGGTGTCGCGCCGCTGGTACAGCGCGCCGAGGATGCTGATGACCATCAGCATGCCGGTGCCCGAATCGCCGAGCGTGGCGCCGGGTTTGACCGGCGGGCCATGCGGATCGCCGGTGATGCTCATGGTGCCGCCGCACGCCTGCGCGATCATGTCGAAGGCGAGATTTTTTTCAAACGGACTACCCTCGCCGAAACCCTTGATCTGCCCGTAGATGATGCCGGGGTTGATTTTGGCAAGCACCTCGTAACCCAAGCCCAGGCGCTCGATCGCGCCCGGCGCGAAGTTTTCCATGAAGATGTCGGCCTTGGCCGCCATCGCCTTGACGATTTCAAGTCCGCGCGGTGATTTCAGATTGATGGTGACCGAGCGCTTGTTGGAGTTGTACATCAAAAAATACGGATCATCCTTGCTGTTGCCCGGCCCCAGGCGGCGGCCCGGGTCGCCGACTTTCGGGTTTTCAACCTTGGTCACATCGGCGCCGAGCCACGCCAGCACCTGCGTACACGATGTGCCGGCTTCGAATTGCGTGAGATCAAGCACGCGCACGCCTTTGAGGCAGCCTTGCACAAAATTGGATTCGGTCATCGGGTTCTCCAGCGAAACGGTGGGGGAGCGGGACAGAAGATGAAGTGCAAAAGTAATCTTAGCGTACGCGGGGCGCCGGTTGGCTGTCGCGAGTGACAGTCGTTAAAGTCTGCAATATGACCCGCGCGCCGGCCGAGGAATTGGCCTATACTTTTGCAAATTCCGGGAGACGGCAATGCACGCGCTACGCACGCAACTACGCAGGCAACGCAGGCAGGTTACGACAGCCATGGCGGCGGCCTTTGTGACCACCTTTGTGACCGCTATTGTGGCCGCCATCGCGGCAGGCATGCCGGCGCCGGCTGCCGCGCAGGCGGCGCGTTATCCGGCCAGACCCATACGCATGGTGGTGCCGCTGCCGCCGGGCGGCTCCACGGATATCCTCGCGCGCATCGTGGCGCAAAAATACACCGATGCCCTGGGTAAAACCGTCATCATCGACAACCGCCCCGGCGCAGGCACCTCGCTTGGCAACGAACTGGTGGCGCGCGCCGCGCCCGACGGCTACACACTGTTGTTCGCCAGCGCGTCGATCGCCACCAATGTGCCGTTGTACCCAAGGTTGCCGTTTCATCCGGTCAGGGATTACACGCCCATCGGCACCGTGGGGCAATCGTTTTATGTGCTGATCGTGCAGCCATCGCTGGGCGTCAACTCCGTGCAGGAATTGATCGCCATGGCCAAAGCGAAACCGAAATACGTCCAGTACGCCTCGGCGGGGCAAGGCACCATCACGCACATGGCGGTTGAGCTTTTCATGATGAACGCGCAGATCAAGATGCAGGACGTGCCGTTCAAAGGCGGCGCACCGGCGCTGCTGGCGTTTCTGGGCGGGCAGATGCCAGTGATCTTCAGTCCCATCGCGGAAAGCCTGCCTTACCTGCGTGCCGGCGCCAAGGTGCGCCCGCTGGCCGTCACCGCCGCCAGGCGCGTGCCCGACTTGCCCGAGGTGCCCACGCTCTCCGAGGCGGGCGTGCCTGATTCGGTGGTCATGTCGCGCACCGCGATTCTGGCACCCAAGAATACGCCGGACAGCGTGGTCAAGATTCTCAATAGCGAATTAAATCGCTTTTTGCAGCAACCCGACACACGCGAGCGTATCGCCGCTCATGGTCTGGCGCCGGTAGGCGGCACGCCGGCGGAACTCACCGACTATCTGACAGCGGAAATCGCGCGTTGGACCAAAGTCGTCAAGATCGTGGGGATCAAGGTCGAGTGAAGCGCGCCGCCAAAACCACCCGTCCACGGGAGTAGCCATGTCCGCCGTGATCCTGTCAACTTTTCATTGAGGGTTTAACCTGAATTTTGCATAAAAAGGGCAAAGAACACCGTAAGTGATTGGTACAATGCGAGTTATCAAGAAACGCATTCGTCACCACCAACAGGTCTCTGCCCACCATGGATTCTACGCCAGAACAACTGCGATTTGCTTCG
>JANPOH010000558.1:0-3398 GCA_031427895.1 Betaproteobacteria bacterium | reverse complement strand
GCCGCCCTTGTAAGGCACATGCACGAGGCGCAGGCCGGCGCGCGATTTGAGCATCTCCATGGTGAGATGGTGCTGGCTGCCGTTGCCGGCCGAGGCGTAATTCAACGTGGGGCTGGACGTGCGCGCGAAGGCGATGAACTCCTTGAAATTTCTCGGCGGCAGCGCGGGGTTGATGGTCAGCACGAATTCATTCGACACCAGCGTGGCGATCACGGCGAGGTCTTTCAGCGCGTCGAACGGCAGCTTGCGGTAGAGGTGCGGATTGATGACCAACTGCGATTCGGCGCATACCATCAGCGTGTGGCCGTCGGGCGGCGCCTTCACCGTGGCCTCGACCGCGATATTGCCGTTCGAGCCGGGGCGATTTTCGATGACCACCTGCTGGCCCAGCACTTCGGAAAGTTTTTGTCCCACTACGCGCGCGGTGATGTCCGGCGCGCCGCCGGGCAGGGTGGTGACATTCATTTTGATCGGGCGCGAGGGATAGGCCTGCCCTGAGCCTGTCGAAGCGGGTTGCGCCGGCGCGGCGGTGGCGCAGAGCAGGGCAAACATAGCAGTGATGATGCGTGTTGTAACCATTGTTGCACCTCGTCGCAAGACAGGGTTATCCGCCGATGGGCCGCGCTGCCGCCACCGCGGCGTAATACTCCCACGCGCGGTTGCGCGCGGCGGCGTCCGGGCCGGTTTGGTCGCGCGCGAGGATGGCTTCGTCGCGCGTGAAGGCGCGGATTTTCGCTGCGTTGCCGCCCGCCGCTGCCAGCATACGCATTTGCAGATCCGCGCTTTCTTCCAGAAAACACGCCGCCACCGTCGCGGCGCGCACACTGGCGAACGCGGTGGTGATGCCATGTCCGCGCATCATCACCGCGGGGCCTTGGCCGAGGCTTTGCGCGACCTCATCGCCCAGCTCGCGCGAACGGATGAGGCCGATGCGCCCGTACTCCGGCACGCCATCGACAAAGGCACCGCCCTGGTGATGCACCACGCGGTGCGGCTCGCCGATCTGCGTGAGCGAAATGCAGGCGAGCGGATGGGCATGCACAATGCCGTTGACCTCGGGGCGCGCGGCATAGATGCGCGCGTGTATCCAGAATTCGCTGTTCGGCTGGCCGGTGCCGGAAAGCACCTTGCCGTCCGCGTCGATCACCAGGAGATCGTCTTCCTCGGCGAGGCCCGGACTGCGGCGCGTGGAAATGATGAAAGTGTTCGTCCCCGGCAGGCGCGCGCTGGCGTGGCCGAAAGCGGTGGCCAGCCCGAAGCGCTCGATGATGCGGTTGGCCATGGCGACGTCCTGCCGGAGTTCTTTTTCGGTGGTGGACATGTTTTATCCTGTTGAGTTTTTCGATGGGTTAGGTGTGGTTCATCGTAGATAAACGCAATCAGCCTTCATACCCCCGCAATTCCTCCACCGTATTGATATTGCTGAACGCCTCGGCCTCATCATCAAACAACACCTCCACCACCTTGAGCGCTGCATACCAAGCATCGATCTTACGCCCGCCGCTTTGCAGAAACGCGGTCAATCCCGGCAGAACCGATTTGCGGGTGAGGCAGAACACGGGATGCGGTTGATCGCCGGTGCGGGCGACCGCGAGATCGGCTTGTTGCTCGATTAGTGCCGCGTATAAGCGCGCGATCAAATCCAGCGGCAGGAAGGGCGAGTCGCAGGGCACGGTGGCGACGAGTTCATGCGTGGCCGCCGACAATCCGCGATGCAGCCCGGCCAGCGGGCCGGCGTAGCCCGCGATGTCGTCGGGGATGACCCGATGTCCAAGTACTTGATATTGTTCAATATTTTTATTTGCATTGATGAGTAATTCATCAACTTGCGGCGCAAAACGTTCCAGCACCCACTGCACCATGGGCTTGCCGCGCAGCAGTTGCAGCCCCTTATCCACGCTGCCCATGCGGCGGCCCTGGCCGCCGGCGAGGATGATGCCGGTTATGCGTGAGGCGTGAGGGGTGAGGGGTGAGGCGGGCATTGGGTCACGCCAGCATTGTGGTGCTGACGACCTTTGTGAAGCGTTGTTTGCCGGTGAACAGCAAATAATGTTTGTTTACCGCCCGCCCGATCATGGTGATGCCGGTTTTGGCCGCGATGTCGTGGCCCATCTGTGTTAAGCCCGAACGTGATATCAGAAACGGGATTTGCATCTGCGCGGCCTTGATGACCATTTCGGAAGTGAGGCGTCCGGTGGTGTAAAAAATTTTATCGGAGCCGTCGATTTTTTCCAGCCACATCCTGCCGGCGATGGCGTCCACCGCGTTGTGGCGACCCACGTCTTCGACAAACATGAGGATGTCGCCTGTAGCGTTCGCCAGCGCGCAGCCATGCACCGCGCCCGCGCTCTTGTAGATGGTTTCATGGCGGCGCACGGCGTCTAGCAGGGTGTAGAGGGTGGATTCGCTTAATGACACATCGTCGCGCAACTGGATGGCATCGATCTCTTCCATCAGATCGCCGAACACCGTGCCCTGGCCGCAGCCGGTGGTGACGGTGCGTTTTTGCATTTTCTGGTCGAGATTTTTTAATCCCTTGCGCGTGGTGATTGCCACCGAGTGGGTCTCCCAATCAACCTGCACTTCGGCGATGTCGTCAATGGCGCGCACCAGCCGCTGATTACGCAGGTAGCCGAGCGCCAGCGCTTCGGGCGCCTGACCCAGCGTCATCAGCGTGACGATTTCACGCTTGTCGATGTAGAGCGTCAGCGGATGCTCGCCCGCGATGGGCGTCGGCACACACTCGCCGCGTTCATTGATGGCGTCGACTTCGGTGGTGAGGGGCCGGGTGGCCGCGCTAATGCGCGGCAAGCGAGGCGTGAGGCGTGAGGCGTGAGGCGCGCCACCCGGCTGGTTTTTCACCCCTCGCCTCACGCCTTATGCCTCACCCACCGATGTACGACATCTCGATCTTTTGCAGCTTCACCGTCTTTTCCGAACGCATTTCGGAATAACGATCCGCGCGCTTTGTCCACACGCCGTTGATCGCCGCATGCAGTTCTTCATCGCTCGCGCCGCCACGCAGCAACGCGCGCAGGTCGTGGCCGTTGGTGGCGAACAGGCAAGTGTAGAGCTTGCCCTCGGTGGAGATGCGCGCGCGGGTGCAGTCGCGGCAAAACGCCTGCGTCACCGAGGCGATGACGCCGATTTCGCCGCCGCCATCCTTGTAGCGCCAGCGTTCCGCGACTTCGCCGGTGTAGTTGGGATCTGCCGGTTCGAGCGGCATTTCCTTGCTGATCGCGTCGACGATCTCGCGCGCGCTCACCACGTCGTCCATACGCCAGCCGTTGGTGTGGCCGACATCCATGTATTCGATGAACCGCAGGGTGTGGCCGCGCTCGCGGAAGTAGCGCGCCATCGGCACCACGCTGTCCTCGTTCACGCCACGACGCACGACC
>JANPOH010000557.1:0-17823 GCA_031427895.1 Betaproteobacteria bacterium | reverse complement strand
CTCATCGACTGGCGGTTCTCCCAATCCACGCGCAACAACACGGCGAGCGCGCAGCAATTGGCGACGATGCCGCTGCCGCCGAACGACAAGAGCGGCAGGGTGAGACCCTTGGTCGGCAGCACGCCCATGTTCACGCCCATGTTGATAATCGCCTGCACGCCGATCCACAAACCGATCCCTTGCGCCACCAGCGCGGCGTAGTAGCGCTCCTGCAACGCCGCGCGGCGACCGATGGCAAAGGCGCGCTGCACGATCCACGCGAACATGATGACGATGACGAGCACCCCGGCGAAGCCGAGTTCTTCGGCGATCACCGCCAGCAGGAAATCGGTGTGCGCTTCCGGCAGGTAAAATAATTTTTCCACGCTGCCGCCGAGGCCGACGCCGAACCACTCGCCGCGCCCGAATGCGATCAGCGCATGCGACAGTTGATAACCCTTGCCATACGGATCAGCCCACGGATCCATGAAACCGATCACGCGCTGCATGCGATACGGCGAGAACATCACCAGCGCGACAAACGCCGCCAGCAGCATCGCGATCAAGCCCGCGAACAGTTTCCAGTTCATGCCGCCAAGAAACAAAATGCCCATCGCGATCACGGTAATTACCGCTAAAGCGCCGAAATCCGGCTCCTTCAGCAACAACGCGCCGGCAACGAACATCACCGCGAACATCGGCAGAAAGCCTTTGGTCAAACTGTGCATCAACGCGGCCTTGCGTACCGTGTAGTCGGCGGCATAGAGCACGGCGAACACCTTCATCAATTCCGACGGCTGCAAATTGATGACCCCCAGCGGCAACCAGCGCCGCGCGCCGTTGACTTCGCGCCCGATGCCGGGCACCAGCACCAGCGCCAGCAGCACCAGACCGACAACGAACAACACCGGCGCGGCCTGCTGCCAGAAGCGTATGGGAAACTGAAACGCAATCACCCCCATCACCACGCTCAAACCCACATACGCGGCATGACGCATGAGGTAGTAGGTTTGCTGATTGCCGGTGCCGCGCCCGCCCTCGGCAATGGCGATGGAGGCGGAATACACCATCACCAGCCCCAGACCCAGCAGCAACATCGTGAGCCACACCACGATGCGATCAAACTCGGCGGGCGCGGGCTGCTGCCTGACGTCGGTGTAAAACATGTCAGGGCGCCTTCGCGGCAAGCTGCCGCACCGCTTCCACGAACACTTCGGCGCGGTGTATGTAGTTGCGGAACATGTCGTAGCTCGCGCACGCGGGCGACAACACCACGGCATCGCCCGCGCGCGCCGCGCCGTACGCCGCGGCCACGGCTTCGGTCATGTCGCCTGCGCGCAACAGCGGAACCTTGGTCGATTGCAACGCGCGTTCCATCAGCGGCGCATCGCGGCCGATCAGCACCACCGCGCGCGCGCGCGCGGTCACCGCGGCGGCCAACGGCGAAAAATCCTGCCCCTTGCCATCGCCGCCCGCGATCAGCACCACCGGCTGCCGCATGCCTTTGAGCGCGGCAACAGTGGCCCCGACATTGGTGCCTTTGGAATCGTCGTAAAACTCTATCTCATTGATTTTGTTTATATTTTGCACGCGATGCGGCAAACCTTTGAACGCGCGCAACGCGCGCGCCAGCGCATCGTCCGGCACGCCGATGGCGTGGCACAGCGCACCCGCCGCCAATGCGTTCGCGGCATTGTGCAAACCCGCCAGCGGCAATTCGGCCAGCCGCATGAACGGCGCGTTGCCGTGCGCGAGTTGCAACCCCTGCGGCGTATTTTGCGCGCCGGTCAACCCCCATTCATATTCCGACATCGGCGCGGAATAACCGAAGGAAACGAACGCCAAGCCCGCCTGCGCCATCGCCAGACTGTGTTCATCGTCGCGGTTCAGCACCTGCACGCCCGCTTTTTTGTCCGCACTTTTGTTCATTCCCGCGAAGATACGCGCCTTGGCGGCAGCATAATCCGCGAAGCTGTCGTAGCGATCCATGTGGTCTTCGCTCAAGTTCAGCATCGTCGCCGCAACCGGTTCGAGACTGGCCGTGGTTTCCAGTTGAAAGCTCGACAGTTCCAGCACGAAGGCATCGGGCATGCGCCGGCCCGCTTCGATTTCGGTCAACACATCCAGCACGGGCACGCCAATGTTGCCCGCGACCAGCGTATCCATGCCCGCGGCCGTACATATATCGCCGCACATCGCCGTGACCGTGGTTTTGCCGTTGGAACCGGTGATCGCAATCACCGGCGCCGTCACTTGGCGCGCGCGTAGCGCCTGCGCGAACAATTCGATATCACCCACCACCGGCGTGCCGCGCTGGATCGCGTGCGCCAACTCGCCCGTGCGCGGATCAATGCCGGGGCTTACCGCGATCGTCTCCGCGTCATCGAAGACCTCACGCCGGAACGCGCCCGTATGCACGCGCACGCGCGGCCACTCGCGTGCGAGCTGCCGCACATTCGGCGGCGCGTCGCGCGTATCGGCAACCGCGACAGCAGCGCCGTGGCACGCCAGCCAGCGCGTCATCGACAAGCCTGTGTCACCGAGACCGAGCACCAGAATTTTCTTTCCCTGTAAATGCATTTACCGCAGCTTCAGTGTGGATAGCCCCACCAGCACGCACATCATCGTGATAATCCAGAACCGCACCACCACCTGGTTCTCTTTCCAGCCCTTCAATTCATAGTGGTGATGCAGCGGCGCCATGCGAAACACGCGCTTGCCGGTCATCTTGAACGAGGCCACCTGGATGATGACCGACAGGGTTTCGACCACGAACACGCCGCCCATGATGAACAGCACGATTTCCTGCCGCACGATCACGGCAATCGTGCCCAGCGCCGCGCCCAGCGCCAGCGCGCCGACATCTCCCATGAACACTTCCGCCGGATAGGCGTTGAACCACAGAAACGCGAGCCCCGCGCCCGCGATCGCGGCGCAAATCACCATCAGCTCGCCCGCGCCGGGGATGTACGGAAACGCCAGGTACTTCGCAAACACGGCATTACCCGCGACATACGCGAAGATGCCCAGCGCGCTGCCGACCATCACCGTCGGCATGATGGCCAGCCCGTCGAGACCATCGGTCAAATTCACCGCGTTGCTGGTGCCGACGATCACGCAATAAGTCATGGCCATGAACCCCACCACCCCCAGCGGATACGCCACCTCCTTGAAAAACGGCACGATAAACACCGTCTGCGCGGGCAGGTTGCTGGAGAACGCGATGTAGTAGGCGGCGCTAATACCGATCACCGACTGCCAGAATAATTTGGCGCGCGCCGAGAGGCCCTTGGGATTGCGATGCACTACCTTGCGGTAATCATCGACCCAGCCCACCGCGCCGAAACCAACCGTCACCAGCAGCACGATCCACACGAAGCGGTTTTCAAGGTCGGCCCACAACAGCGTGGTGACGACAATCGACACCAGAATCAACGCCCCGCCCATGGTTGGCGTGCCCGCCTTGATGAGATGGGTTTGCGGGCCGTCGTCGCGCACCGACTGGCCGATCTTGTAGGCCGCGAGCTTGCGGATCATCGCCGGACCCACCACAAACGAAATCACCAGCGCGGTCAGGCACGCCAGCACCGCGCGCAGCGTGATGTAATTGAACACGTTGAAGACGCGCATGTCCTTCGCCAGCCATTGCGCCAGTTCTAGCAGCATGGGTACACTCCCTTCATCACGATCGCGCTGCCGCTTCCACGGCAAAAGCCTTCACCACGCGCTCCATCTGCATGAAACGCGAGCCTTTGACCAGTATTGTCTGCTCCGGCGAGAGTGCGTGTTCGACGGCCGCGAGCAAGGTCTCGATACTGGAAAAATGCCGTGCGCCCGCACCGAAGGCGACCACGGTATGCGCCGATAAATCGCCCAGCGCCATCAGATGTTCAATCCCCGCGGCACGCGCATACGCGCCGATTTCGGTATGGCACGCCGCCGCGCGTTCGCCCAGCTCGCCCATGTCGCCGAGCACCAGCAGACGCTTGCCCGGCGCGCGCGCCAGCACGTCAATCGCCGCGCGCATCGATTCGGGGTTGGCGTTGTAGGTATCGTCGATCAGCGTCGCGCCCGCGTGCGCGGGTTTGCGCTGCAAGCGCCCTTTGACGCCGGCATAGCACGACAGGCCCGCGGCCATCGCCGCCAGCGGCACACCCAACGCAAACGCGGCGGCGCACGCCGCCAGCGCGTTACGCACGTTGTGCAAACCCGGCGCGTTGAGCGTTGCACTGACCGTACCCGCAGGGGTGGCAAGGTGAATATCGCTATCCAGCGCGCGCAATGCATACGTTGCGCCGATATCGGCCGGCTGATCGACGCCAAACGATAAGGTTTTGTTTTTATTGCATAATTCACGCCACAGCGCGGCGTGCGCATCATCCGCGTTGATGACCGCGACGCCGTTGCCGGCGAGTCCCTCGAAGATTTCTCCCTTGGCGCGCGCGATGGCTTCCTCGCTGCCCAGATGCTCGATATGCGCGCGGCCCGCGTTGTTTATCAGCGCCACGTCCGGCTTTGCCAGCCGCGTCAGACGGCTGATTTCTCCGGCGTGATTCATGCCGAGCTCGATCACCGCGTAGCGATGTTCGGCGCGCAACGCCAGCAACGTCAGCGGCACGCCGATGTCGTTGTTGAGATTGCCGCGCGTGGCGAGTACCGCGCTGGTCGTACCTGTCGTCGCCGCGCGCAATATCGCGGCGAGTATTTCCTTCACCGTGGTTTTGCCGTTGCTGCCGGTCAACGCCACCAACGGCATGGCAAAGCGGCCACGCCACGCAGACGCCAGTTGCGTCAGCCCGGCGCGCGTGTTGTTGACCACGATCAGCGGCAATCCCGGCGGCAACAACGCCCCCTGCGCCGCGCCCTCCACATCCACCATCGCGGCCACCGCACCCGCCGCCTGCGCTGCGGCCAGATAATGGTGCGCGTCGAAATGCGGGCCGCGCAGCGCGATGAACAACTCGCCCGGCTGAACGTGGCGGCTGTCCGTGCCCACGCTGGTAAACACCGGATTGCCGCCGATGTGTTCGGCCCCCAGCGCGAACGCGGCGTCGGATACGGCCATCATGCGCGCGCTCCCGAGCCGCCCGTGCCACGCCCGGCCAACGCCGCGCGCACCACCTGCGCGTCGCTGTACGGATGGCGCACGCCGCGTATTTCCTGATACGGCTCATGGCCCTTGCCGGCCACCACCACGATATCGCCGCGCGCCGCCGTGCGGATCGCTTCCCGCACCGCCTGCCCGCGGTCTTCGATCACCACACACCGACGGGATGCGCCATCGAGTATGTCCTGGATAATCGCCATCGGCGCTTCGCTGCGCGGATTGTCGCTGGTGACGATCACGCGGTCGGCGCGACGCGTGGCGATGCGCCCCATCATCGCGCGCTTGCCGCGATCCCGGTCGCCGCCGCAGCCAAAGACGCAGGTCAGTTGCGCGCGATTTTTGCCTGTGTTGATTTCGCGCAGCGTGAGCAGGATTTTTTCCAGCGCATCCGGCGTATGGGCGTAATCGACCACCACCAGCGGCGCGCTGCCGCCGCCGTAACACTCGGCGCGGCCCGGCACGGCATCGAGTTCACCCAGCACGCGCACCGCGTCGCGCAGATCGGTGTTGCTCGCCAGTAGCACGGCTAGGGTAGCGAGCAGGTTCGAGGCGTTAAAGCGCCCCAACACCTTGCCGCGCACGTGCGCCGCGCCCCATGGCGTGGCGACATCAAACGACACGCCATTCAGCCCCAGGCGCAGATTGCGGCCCTGCACGCACGGCACACGATTCGCGCCCGCGACTGGCGGGTTAAAACCGTAACCCAACGCGCTGCCCGCGCCGGATTGACGCGCCAGCGCCGCGCCGAAGCGATCATCGAGATTGAGCACCCGCCATTTCAAGGTATCCCACTCGAACAGCCGCGCTTTCGCCCGGCGGTAGTTCGCCATGGTGCCGTGGTAATCGAGATGATCGCGCGTGAGATTGGTAAACAGAGCCACGTCGAATTCGACACCGGCCACGCGCCCTTGTTCAAGGCCGTGCGACGAAACTTCCATCGCCACCGCGCGCGCGCCGTCGCGATTCCAGTCGCGCAATTGGCCGTGCAGCCAGGCGGCGTCCGGGGTGGTGTTGATGCCGCTTTCCAGCGCGCCGGGAAACCCGTTGCCGAGCGTGCCCGCCACCGCGCAGCGTCGATCCAGCGTGTTGAACGCCTGCGCGATCCATTGGCCGCACGAGGTTTTGCCGTTGGTGCCGGTCACGCCCGCCATCCATAGGCGCGAGCTGGGCCGCCCGTATACATGGCTGGCAATGAGGCCGATTTTCTGCCGCAGTTGCGGCACCGCGAGTTGCTTCGCACGCCACGACGATTTCCAATTGAAGCCTGTCGCATCCCACAGCACGGATGCCGCGCCCGCAGCAACCGCTCGCGCGATAAAATCGCGCCCGTCGCGCGTCTCGCCGGGATACGCCACAAAGGTATCGCCCGCGCGCACGGCACGGCTGTCGCTCGTCAGGCGCTGGATGCCCAGCGCATCTATCGCACGACGATCAAACTCTGCCGCGGCGCTCACACTTCTTCCTTGATTTCAGGCGCGGCCGCGGGCGGCAGATCCAGTTTATCCATCGGCGCATCCGGCGGCACCGCCATCAGCCGCAGCGCGCCCCTCATGACTTCACTGAACACGGGGGCGGCGACCAGCCCGCCGTAGTGTTGCCCGGCGCTCGGCTCGTCGATCATCACCGCGACGATAAAACGCGGGCTGGACACCGGCGCGAAGCCGACGAACGATGAGATATAGCGGCTCGCGGCGTAGCCGCGCCCCTCGAGTTTGTGCGCGGTGCCGGTCTTGCCCGCGACGCGGTAGCCCACGATCTGCGCCTTGGGAGCGGTGCCGCCGGCCTGCACCGCCATCTCCAGCATCTTGCGTACCGCCTGCGCGGTCGCCGCCGAAATTACGCGCGAGGATTCCGCCGGGGCGTCCGTTTTTTCGCGCTTAATCAGCGTCGGCGCTTTCAATTCGCCGTCGGTCGCGAAGATGGTGTAGGCGCGCGCCAGTTGCAGCAGCGACACCGAAATGCCGTGACCGTAGGACATGGTGGCCTGCTCGATGGGTTTCCATTTTTCGTGCGCGTGCAGGCGGCCCGCGACCTCGCCGGGGAATCCCGATTGCGGCTTCGTGCCGAAGCCGACGCGATTGAATACGCTCCACAGGGTTTCCGGCGGCAGACCCAGCGCGAGCTTGGCGGCGCCAACGTTGGACGACTTCTGAATCACCTGCGCCACGGTCAGCGCGCCGTTCGGATGTACGTCACGAATGGTGGCCTTGCCGATGGTAAGCTGGCCGGGCGCGGTCTGGATAATCGATTCCGCCGTCGCGGTGCCTGCCTCGAGCGCGGTTGCCGCGGTAAACGGCTTTAAGGTCGAACCCGGCTCGAACAAATCAGTGACCGCACGGTTGCGCGCGCGCGAGGCGTCATGCGCGCTGCGATTGTTGGGGTTGTAGGTGGGGAAATTCGCCATCGCCAGCACTTCGCCGGTCAGCGCGTCCAGCACCACGATGCCGCCCGCCTTGGCGCGATGTTGGGCTATCGCTTTTTTCAGCTCGCGAAACGCCAGGTGCTGAATTTTTGCGTCTATCGAAAGCGTCAAACGCTGGCCGTGCTGGGGCGCGCGAATGCTGTCGATGTCTTCGATGATGCGGCCCATGCGGTCTTTGATAACGCGGCGATGGCCGGATTTGCCGCGCAGCTTGTCCTCGAAGGCGAGTTCCAGCGCCTCCTGCCCTTTGTCATCGACATTGGTAAAGCCGATGATGTGCGCCATCACATCGCCCGCCGGGTAGTAGCGGCGAAACTCGCGCTGTAAAAACACGCCAGGTATATTCAGTTCGACAATGCGCGCGGCCTGCTCCGGCGGCAACTGGCGTTTCAGATACACGAACTCGCGGCGCGTATCGTCGAATTTGCGCCGCAAATCGTTCACGTCGATCTGCAATAATTTGGCGAGCTTTTGCGTCTGCTCGGGGCTGATGTCGAGATCGGCGGGACTGGCGGCCACCGACTCCACCGGCGTGGAAATCGCCAGCGCTTCGTTATTGCGATCCACGATCATGCCGCGGGTGGCGGAAATTTCAAGCGCGCGCGTGTAACGTGATTCCCCCTTGGCCTGAAGAAAATCGTTGTTCAGCCCCTGCAAGTACAAAGCGCGGCCCGCCAGCCCCGCAAAGGTCAGCAGCAGCAAGCCCAGCAACAACGCCGAACGTCCGCCCGGCAGGTGCGTCGCGCCTGGCAGGGGCGCGGCGAGGTTGTCGCGCGACTGGCCGCGGTTTTGCCGAACGTGCTTCGCGGTCTGCGCGGCGCCGTTCATTGCGCGCCTTCCGTTGCGGCAGCGGCGGGAGACGAGATGACCGGCGTAGCCGCGGGCGGCACGACCTGGGTGCGCCCGGCGGCGGGCGCACTCATGCGCAACTGCTGTGTCGCCATTTTTTCTATGCGCGAGTGCATCGACCAGGTGCTCTGCTCCAATTGCAACTGTCCCCATTCCACTTCATAGCGCTTTTCGAGTTCCTGCTCCTGCTGCAACGCTACGTACAACTTGCGCGCCTTGTGCTGCGAGCTCACCACCGCCAGCGCACAGGCGATCAACACCGCGAGCAACACCAGATTCAGCCGGGCGATCACGCGAGCAGTCTTCCCATATTGGCCGCCTTACTTTTTTTCCGCCACGCGCAGCGTCGCACTGCGGGAGCGCGGGTTGCGCGCCACCTCCGCGTCGCCCGCACGCCGCGCCTTGCCGATCAGGCGCATTAACGGTTGCGGCATTTCATGCGAACGCAGCGGCAAGCGCCGCGGTACGCGCGCGCCCTCCGCCGCCTCGCGCATGAAACGCTTGACGATGCGATCTTCCAGCGAATGAAAACTGATCATCGCCAGCCGTCCGCCGGGGTTAAGCAGCGCCATGCACTGGGGCAGCACTAGCGACAATTCCTCAAGCTCCTGATTGAGGTGAATCCGTAGAGCTTGAAACGTGCGCGTCGCAGGGTCCTGGCGTGGCTCGCGCGACGGGACGGCATCCGCCACGAGCGCGGCAAGTTGTCGTGTGCGGCTAATAGGTTCCCGCGATCGAGTCTCAACAATCGATGCTGCAATCTGTTTAGCAAACCGCTCTTCGCCATGATGTTTTATAACCTCCCTGATGTCAGATTCTTCGGCGCTCGCCAGCCATTGCGCCGCAGTGATGCCGCGGCTGGTATCCATACGCATGTCCAGCGGCGCGTCAAACCGGAAACTGAAACCACGCGCCGCATCGTCCAACTGCGGAGAGGACACGCCCAGATCGAGCAATATCCCATCCACCCTCTCTACCCCTGCCTTGGCCAACAGCGACTGCATCTCGCCAAACCATCCGTGCAACAACGTAAAACGCTTGTCGGTGATTGCCGCACCCGCTTTGATCGCATCGGGATCACGATCCAGCGCAATCAGCCGCCCACCGCCGCCCAACAACGCCAAAATTCGCCTGCTGTGCCCGCCGCGCCCGAACGTGCCGTCGACGTAGATTCCTTCGCTACGCGCCTCATGCAAATTCAATCCTTCGACCGCTTCTTCCAGTAATACCGCCTGATGCTCGCCACCACTCACAAGGAGAAACCCTCGATCTCCACCGATTCGGCCAGCGGTGCCGCGCGGCTTTCCCACTGCTCCAGACTCCACAGTTCAAATTTTTTGCCCATCCCCGCCAGCATCACGGCTTTTTCCAATTGCGCGTAGTGCCGCAGCTCCGGCGATACCAGCACGCGGCCAGCCGCGTCCATTTCGGTATCGACGGCAAAACCAATCAGCCGGCGCTGCAAAGCGCGCACGCGCGGATCGAGATTGGACAGGCTTTCGAGTTTTTGCTGGATGCCCTCCCACTCCGGCAGCGGATACACCAGCAGATTTCGCTCCACGTCGCCGGTAATCACCAAGTGCCCGCCGCAGCGTTCGCGCAAAATCTCGTGGTAGCGCGCCGGGATGACGAGCCTGCCTTTACTGTCGAGATTCAGTTGTGCACTACCGCGAAACACTGGACTTCCCCTGAATAAGGTGGGTACTCACTAACCACGCCTCGGCGCATTACTGTTTTTCCGAAATTTCCCACTTTTTACCACCTTTTCCCACTGATGGCGAGGTACTTATTCAGGTACCGGAAAAATCCTTATTTTTTCTTTGTTAACAATGGGTTACTCTGTAAAATCAGGCACGGAACCGAAGCAGTGATTAAAAATAAAATTGAATAAAAACAAATAGATAGCAATTTATATGAATGTAACGCTTTAAAATTGTACGGTGAGTGTACGAATGTACGGGGATATTCGGTACGTTGCGGTACTGCAACATAAAGCGCCGGGAGGGCACGGCAGTCGGCATTTTTTTGCCTAATCGAACCACAGGCCAAGCCGGAGCGTCTGGTTCGCACGGGAAATTCAGCGTCCTATGCCGCCCCTCTGCTTCGCAACCAGTGTTCGCTGGTCCCGGCGGGAAAGCGTATCTATTGGTTCGCCTGATGGCGTGATATTGGAAGTGAAGTCGGCCGGTAAGCCGGGTTCTGTATGGGGCTTGCGCCCTGACAGCCATTTCTGCTCGTGGCTGAAGCTCGACAGGTTCGGCAGTTGATCCGGCAATTTGTCCATCACTTACAGCATACGTCACGCTGAATAGCGACAAAATAAGAAGTAAAATCAGTGTGTTAGTGATGTTTTGCGGCAAGTGGATTTGTCGGCGCGTCACGGTTTTTGTGAACACGGTTCAATTGACCGTTCGACGGAGCAGGGATACATTGAAGTTTGTGCAAAAAGGGCGTTTAAAATTCCTATACTCAAACGCGGTCGCCAGGCTGCATGCCCAAAATTACCAACTGATTGGCATTGATGCCCAAGAGACTGCGTTCACAGAGGTGTGGTACTGCAAGACTAAATTATGGTTCAGCATGCGCACGGCGAAATCCGCCGTCATGCTGGCGTGGGAATCCACCGACGGCGGACAAATGAACATGCGCACGTGGCAACTCTAACGCGCACTACCCCCGGCACTGAATCCCAATCATGAAATACAAGGATTACTACAAAACCCTCGGCGTGGAGCGCAGCGCCAGCGCGGCCGACATCAAGAAGGCGTATCGCAAGCTCGCGCACAAATTTCATCCTGACATTTCCAAGGAAACCAACGCCAAGGAAAAGTTTCAGGAAATCGGCGAAGCCTACGAAACGCTGAAGGACGCGGAGAAGCGTGCCGCCTACGATGAACTCGGCAGCAGTTACCACCCTGGACAGGATTTCCGTCCGCCGCCGGATTGGGGCGCAGCGCACGGCGATGGAAAAGCTGCATTTGACGACATGGATCTTGCCGACCTGTTTGCGAGCCTGTCAGGCGGGCGACGTGGACATCGTACCCATCACGACACACACGGCGGCCATTTCCCCATTCCCGGCCAGGACTACGAGTTGGCGGCGGAAATCACGCTGGAGCAGGCCGCAAACGGCACCGAAATCGATGTCCATCTGGCCATGCCCGAACCTGGCGCGGATGGCTACCTGCGCCGCGTACCGCGCGTGTTCAAGGCGCGCATCGCCAAAGGCGCATCCGAAGGCCAGCGCCTGCGGCTGCCCGGCAAGGGCGGCAAGGGGTTGAACGGCGGGCGCGATGGCGATCTGTATCTCATCATTCATCTACTGCCGCACCCGCTGTTTCGCGCCAGCGGCCACGATCTTTACATCGATCTGCCGCTCGCGCCGTGGGAAGCAGCGCTTGGCGCGACAGTGGAGGTGCCGACGCTTCACGGCGCGGTGCATCTGAAGGTGCGCGCCGGCACTCGCAGCGGCCAGAAATTGCGCCTCGCCAAGCGCGGCCTGCCCAATCCGCGTGAAGGCGTGGGCGACCTTTACGCCGTGGTGCAGATCGTGCTGCCCGCCGAACCGAGCGAGCTCGAGGTGCGGCTGCTCAAAGAAATGGCGGACGCATCCACCTTCGATCCGCGCAGCCATTTCAAGGAGACGGTGACATGATAGTCGAGCTGGCCGAGGCATTATGGCTGGACGAGTGCGATTCGTTCTCGCTGGAAGAACTGGCGGAACTGAGCAGACTATCCGCCGCTGAACTGCACGTTCTGGTGGAGTGCGAAGCGCTAGCGCCGCTCGTTGGCGTTGACCCTGTCGCCGTTGAACTGACGTCCGAGGCCCGCTTCAGCGCGGATTGTCTCGCCTTGGCGCGTACCGCATCGCGTCTGCGCGACGATTTTGATCTCGATGTTAACGCGCTGGCACTGACGCTTCGGCTGCTCACTCGTATACAGGCGCTAGAGGCGGAACTGCTTGATCTGCGCGCACAGGGGCCGCGACCCATACGGTAGTCCAGGCTCCCCGCGCCTTATGAATCTTATGAACCTTATGAACCCCTTATGAACGCCTTATGAATTCAGGCCGGCGAGCCAGCCTCGCTACTTCCTGATCTCGCGCGCAAGCGCACTGCGGTATTGTTCGAGCTTGGCGTGATAGTCCGCCGCCGCGCCATAGACCAGAAAGCGCTTGGTCCGCGCTAAAGCAATACTTGAAATGAGTATTTAAATCAACAAGTTAATGATGATTTGAGGAGCACGTTTTTGCGCGATGTGCGGGCTGGCTGCTGTAGCACGGCGATTGACCCTGTTGCGGCGCAGGCATACATTGGGGTTTATGCAAAAAGAGCGTTTGAAATTCCTATACCCAGGAGAGGAAGTTCCCCTCCCGGTCGAGCACCATCATCGGGTGCTCGCCACGGTTGAACACGTAGACGCGATCCTTGCTGTCCACCGCGACCGCCGCCGCGTCCTTGAACTCCCAGCCCGCGGGCAGTTGCGCCCAGTTTTCCACCACGCGATAGCGATGCTCACCGCCGCCAAGAATAGTTTCCATCAGCCCAATTCCCCTCTCACGGTTCTCTCCCCTGGATCAAGCGGCTTTCGCGGTTGCGTGCAGTTTTACGCGCGTCTTCTTCTGCAGTGCACTCACGATGCCGAAGAAATTCTCTGTGCTCGGATTGCCGTGCGGCGCCAGCATGCGGTGCAGGCTCTTGCTTGGCTTGTCGATCTCGACGGCCAGCCCTTCAAAGCCAACCGTGGCGTTCACCAGGTCCCGCAGGACAGCTTTCCCCGTCGCGGTATCGCCCGCCAGATAGGCATTGATCACTTCGGTGAAAAGGGCCTCGCGAAAGCGTGCATCGCGCTGTACCCGGGCCAGGATGGATTCCTTGAGGTCGCGTGTGAGAGCCATTTAATCTCGTTGGCCTTTGACTTGCGTCAACCAGCTCCCGTGACCGCTCTCTAGACTGCGTTGATGCCCGATTTTCCTCTCTCCACCCCGTAAGGCCACTTGATGACCCCCTCGCTTCAATGACATCTCATCCCCGCTCCTTCTCCGGCTCAACATCTCCAGACGAGTTCGCCTACCATCTGAACGGCGTGCGCCATGTTCTGCCTGCCGGCGCTTTGCCGGCCGACCGAACTCTGCTTGAGCACCTTCGCGACTACCATGGGCTGACAGGGGCCAAGGGCGTCTGCCTGGAGGGCGGCTGCGGCGCGTGCACCGTGATGGTGGTTCGGCCCGGCTGCGCTACGACGACCGCGGCGGACTGCGTCGGGGAAGACGCAAAGGGGCCGGACTGCATCAGCGTGGCCGCGTGCATGACGCCCATGGCCACTCTGCGGAACTGTCACATCACCAGCATCGAAGCAGTCGCACCGGCAGGCGCCATCGCCGCGACGCAGTTGCACCCGTTGCAGGAGGCGATGCTTCTCACGCACGCCAGCCAGTGCGGCTACTGCACGCCCGGTTTCGTGATGGCGCTCTACGCGCAGCTATGCAAGGAACCCCGCAGCACGCGCGAGCAGCTGGAGCGCGCGATTGACGGCAACCTGTGCCGCTGCACCGGCTACCGGCCCATTCTTGACGCCATCGGCGTGCTGGCCGCCGACGTGCCGGAGGCCAAGCTCGCGACCGACGCCCTGCGGCATGTGCGGCGGCGATGGGTGGACATGGTGGCGCGAGGCGCCGCGCCGCGTGCGGCGCTAAGGGGCATGCCGGCCGCCAACGTCATGACGACCGCCACGACCTCGCTTGCCGAGGCGCCGCAGGCGGGCAGCTGGCGCGCACCGATTTGCGAACTTGAGGATCTGCTCAACGAGCGACACCAGTTCCCCGGCCCCGGCCCCGGAATCCTGGCATGCGGATGCTCCGATATCGTGTACGACCAGCGCGTCCATCCGCCATCCGCGTCCGCGGCAAAGCCACCGCCCGTGTACCTCTCGGTGGCCTCCACGCCGGCGCTCAAGGTGTGGAATGTCGAGGCCGACGGGCTGCTCATCGGTGCCGCTTTGCCGCTCGCGGAAATCGAGGTGAAGCTGAAAGTGCTGTTGGACGAAAGCGAAGGCAGAAAGAACCACCGGCCCAGCGGCGATGACGATCCGCAGGCGGCCGCGAGGCTGCGTGGTGTCCGGGCCCTGCTTACGCAGCTGCGCTTTTTTGGCAACACCAACGTACGCGCGGTTGCTTCTGTCGGCGGCTCGCTGGTCAGCTGCGCCCACCTGGGCGACCTGTTGCCGGTGTTCATGGTCCTTGATGCAACGTTGGTGGCGCAAAGCAAGCATCACGGCGAGCGCCGCATTCCTATTGCCGACTGGGTCAACCCGGACACCGGATTGCCCACCCTCGAATCCACGGAGGTACTGGTCGCCATCCACGTCCCCTGGACCACCGTCGATGACTACATCGAGGTCCGCAAACAAGGCCGCCGGCGTGTCGACACCACCAGCCTGACGGTCACTGCCTTCCGCGTCACTTTCGAGCCGCCCGGCGCTGCTTCGGCATCCCGGAAGCTGCGCGTGAAGCGGCTGGTTACCTGCATCGGTGGGCTGGGCAAACCGGGCCTGCGTGCGCGCGCAATCGAAGCGCTCTGCGTGGGTATGGAGTGGCGTCGGGAGCCGCTGCTGAATGCGACGATCGATCTGTTTCGCTCAGAGATCGCGGCGATGCAGAGAGATCGTCTGCCCGAGTCTTTGCTGCGGTACCAGCGCGCGCTGGCTCTCGGTTCGTTTTTCAAGTTCTTCCTGACGGTGCTGGACGCCGTCGCGCCCGCCGGTGAGGCCGTCGGCGAACGCGAGCGCTCCGCCTTTCTTCGCTACCGTCCCAATCCCCATGAGTCGGCACAGTACTACGCCGAGACGGGACGGCCGGGCGGCGCGGTGGGTAAATCCTTTGCGCACGGCAACGCGATATCGCAGCTGACGGGCGCCGCCCGCTACACCGCCGACCTCGCGCTGCCAGCGGGGGGGCTGTACGCAGCGCTCGTCTGCGCCGACCGCGCACACGCGCGCATTCTCCGTGTGGACGCTTCCGCCGCCCTGGCGCTGCCCGGCGTTGCCGGCGTGCTTACCGCAGCAGACATCCCCGGCGCGAAGATGTTTGGTTTTCGAGTCGTTGACGAGTACTTCCTGGCCGAGCACGAGGTGTACTACGACGGTCAGCCGATCGCCGTGGTTGTCGCTGCCACGCAGGAACTCGCCGACAAGGCGGCGCGCGAATTTGTGCGCGTGGACTACGAGGACCTGAAGGCCATCGTGACCATCGAAGATGCGATCGCCGCCAACAGCTACCACGCGGGCTACGAGGCGCGCGTGCTGCAACAAGGCGATCCCGACGGCGCTATGGCGCGTTGCCGGCATGTCGAGGAGGGTATGGTGGTGCTGGGCGGCCAGGACCACTGGTATCTCGAGCCGCAAAATGCGCTGGTGTATCCATCGCCGCACGGCGTGGTCGTGCATTCGTCCACGCAGTCGCCCTCGGACGTGCAGGAGTGGGTGGCGGCGATGCTCGACCTGTCGCGCGCCAATGTGGAGTGCCGCGTGGAGCGTGTCGGCGGCGGCTTTGGCGGCAAGCAGTTGCGCGCTTCGCCGATCGCCTGCCTGGCTGCGCTGCCGGCATTCAAGCTGCAGCGCCCGGTGAAGCTGATGCTGAGCCGTCCGCAGGACATGCGGATGCACGGCGGCATGTCGCCGTACCAGGCCAAGTTCCGCGTCGGCTATGACGGCGAGGGCCGTATCTTGGCGCTCGACCTCGAGATCTGGAGCAACGGCGGCCACTCGCTGGACTACTCGGGTGATGTGCTGGAAACGGTCATTCTGGTGGTTGACTCGGCCTACCGCCTGCCCAATGTCCGCGTCACGGGCCATTGCTGCAAGACCCACCTCTCCAGCTTCACGGCGCTGCGCGGTTTCGGCAAGCCGCAGGCGTCCGCCATCATTGAAAGCGTGATCGATCACATTGCGCGCGCGCTGTCGGTGGATAGCGCAACCGTTCGCACGCGGAACATGTACGTCGTGGGCGATGTGCTCATGACCGGCACGCCCATGAGCGACGACGCCTTGCACAAGTGCTGGACGCAGGTGCTGGCGAACAGCAACTACGAGCAACTGAAGAAGGAGTGCGCCGAGTTCAACGCGCGCAACCGGTGGAAAAAGCGGGGAGTGGCCGCGATGCCGAGCAAGGGCAATGTCGGATTTCTGTTCTCGGACGAGATCAATCGCGGGGTGGCGCAGGTGTGCGTGTACAAGGATGCGACCTGCCACGTTTCGCACTCGGGCGTGGAGATGGGACAGGGTATCGCGACGCGAATGGCACAGGTTGCAGCGGACGTGCTCGATGCGCCGATCGGCTCGATTCGCGTCGGCACCACCAGCACGCGCGCCGCCATCAACACGCCCCCCACGACGATGGTCAGTACCGATTTGTGCGGGGCCGCCGTGCGTGACGCGTTGCAAATTATTTTGAAGCGGATGGCGCCCGTACGCGAGGCGCTTGGTGGCGCGTCGGTGCCGCTTGCCGATGTGGTGCGGCGCTGCTACCTCGAAGGTATCGACATGCAGGCGTCGGCCATTGCCAACGAGATGCGCCTTGAATACGACTGGCAGAAGCAGGCGGGCAACGTGAGCTACTTTTTTGTCTGGGCGGCGGCGGTATCGATGGTGGAAGTGGACGTGCTGACCGGCAGCGTTCGAACCCTGAAAACCGAGATCGTTCAAGACTGCGGCTATTCGCTCAACCCGCCGCTCGACGTGGGACAGGTTGAAGGGGCGTTTCTGATGGGCGTGGGTTACTACATGCTGGAGGAGCTGATCTGGTCGCCCGACGGTCGCCTGTATACGACCAACCTGAGCGCCTACAAGCTGCCATCGCATGACGACGCACCCGAGAACTGGCGCGTGCATCTGCTGAAGGACTCGCCTTCGGTGAAGGGGCTGTACCACTCGAAGGGCGTCGGCGAATCGAACCTGCAACTGGGCATGAGCGTGTACCTCGCCACCAAGGACGCCATTGCGAGCGCGCGCGCAGACGAGGGGCAGCACGGCCCTTTCTTCCTCGAAATGCCGGCAACGGACGATCGCGTTCGCGCCGCCTGCCCCGATCGATTCCACTAGCAGCCTGTCGGACTTTCCAATCGTAAAAGTACTATAGTCGAACAGACGAATAACCGAGCGCCGCCATGAACCACTTCATAACCGCAGACCGCAAGACCGCCTACCTGTTGCCGCCCTCGGTGGAGGACTGGCTGAACGAAGATCATCTGGCGCGGTTCGTGGTTGAAGTGATCGATCAGTTGGATTTATCGAATCTGACGCGGCAGTATGCAGGGCGCGGCTCCAAGGCGCATCATCCGGCCACCCTGCTGGCGATACTGGTGTATGGCTACGCCACCGGCGTGTTCTCCAGCCGCCGGTTGGAACGAGCCACCTACGATTCGGTTGCCTTTCGGTATATAGCGGCGGGGACGCATCCCGACCACGACAC